>DMES01000082.1 GCA_003450815.1 Elusimicrobiota bacterium
CTTAAGTTAGTGCCATTCGTCGCTGTCCCTATTTTCCTATTTTCTTGAACATTTATAACCCAGCTTGGCCGCGACAATTACTGTTTTCAGGGAATTATGATGTAATCCCAGCGTACACGGACATTATATAAACAATAAGTCCGGCCGGTTAGGTAAAAAGATCCCAGGAATAGACGGAGATACGGCGGTCTTGTTTTGGTAGAATAAATTGCGGGAATGTTGAAAGGCTGCTGCGGCTTTTTTTAGGATGAGGTCTTGAAAATATGAAACAGAAACTTTTGTTTATGGTGTTTACTGACGAGGCGTGTAAACAAAATCATGCTTTCATGTATGCTTTGGAATGCAGTAAGAACGGGCATGAAGCCAAAATAATATTAGAAGGACCCGCCACCGCCTGCGTTAACAGGTTATCGGCGGGCGGGAAATTCGAGGAACTTTTCAGGCGTGCGAAAGAGGCCGGGCTTATTGAGGGCGCCTGTAAAACCGCTTCGGGTGGATGTTCTACTGGTGAGAAGGAGCGGAATGTATCGAAGGCGGCTGAAAAAGAAGGGCTCAAACTTATTTCAGACCTGGATGGCCACGCCGGCATAGCCCGTTTCGTGGAAACCGGCTATCAGGTAATAGTCTTTTAGCTTTAAAAAATATGCAGAAAAAGGACGGATCATGCCGGAGATGACTTTTGGCGTGATAATGGTTTGTTTTATTTTTGCCTTATTTTTTTCCGGGTCGGTGATGTGGATTGTAGAAAGGAAAGCGCGTGCTTCCCGCCGGCAAATCACACCGTTCTCACACTCTTTCCTGGCGGGGTGCATAGCTTTCAGTGTTGTTTATGTTTTAAACCGGCTGATCTTTCCACACTGGCCGAAAGCGACGGTTGTTATTAACCTGGCAATGCTTGGCGGCATATTTAGTTTTCGGGTTTTAAGAAAAACAATCCGTCGCCGCTGGCCGAAAAAGGGAAAAAAGCACCGGCGAAGCGCCGAAGCCGCGGCTTTGGAAAGCATGCTGGAGCGTGATCCTCTTAACGCTTTCTGTCTTGAAAAGCTGAGTGAAATTTATGAGGAAATGGGGAAAAAGGACAAAGCCTTGGAGGCGGCGCGTGAAGCCTTAAGACTTGAGCATACGATGAAAAACAAATGGCGGGTTGAGGATCTGGAAAAAACAATCCGCGAAAAAAAGCGCGGAAAATCCGGTTGGAATGTTCTAAAAAAATAATGGAGGATTGAATATGGCAAATGAGGAAGTGGTCTTAAAGTCTGGGCTGAAATATGTTGATCTGGAAGAGGGGGCGGGCGCCGTGGCTGTCAGCGGCAAGGATGTTACGGTGCATTATACCGGCAAATTCCCTAACGGCAAAAAATTCGACAGTTCCGTTGACCGCGGCGAGCCTTTTACCTTCAAGCTGGGGATGGGCCGCGTTATAAAGGGCTGGGATGAAGGTGTAGCCGGTATGCGGATCGGCGGCAAACGCAAACTTTTTATCCCGTCGGAACTCGGTTACGGTAAAAGGGGCGCGGGTGACGTAATACCTCCGAATGCGGAACTGCAGTTTGATGTTGAACTTCTGGGCGTAGAGTAAGCGAAAAACATAACGGAGCCTTTTTTACTATAATTGCGACATGACCATTTCCTTTCGGTTTCTTGCGGTGTGTTTATGTTTATTTTTGGCCGCGCGTGTAAGCGAGGCCATGTCGGATGAAGCTTTTCGCCAGACCGCCGAATCAGGCTTAGAGCAGGCTTTGCAGAACGGAGCATTAGAAGAGGTTCCGCCTTCCGCGGAGCCATCCATACAGCCGGCCGGCTTCTCCGGTACCGCAGATTGTTACAATGCGGCGAGTCCGCTGACTAAATACCCTCCGCTGCTTTGCGCCGGTTCTAGTTCCAAGGCGCCGGTTGATTGCTTTTCCGCAGCTAAAGATCAAACCGGCTATCCCGCCATGCT
The DNA here is from genome assembly GCA_003450815.1 of Elusimicrobiota bacterium. GTDB lineage: Bacteria > Elusimicrobiota > Elusimicrobia > Elusimicrobiales > UBA9959 > UBA9634. Next base: position 1,943 of record DMES01000082.1, read on the forward strand.
TTGTTCCGGCGCGGTCTCCAACGCTCCCGTGGATTGCTTCAAGGCCGCCAAGGACCTGACCCGGTTTCCTGCGCTGCTCTGTGCGCATGCGTCCGATTCCGTTGCTCCCGTCTCCTGTTTCAAAGTTGCGGGCGATGTGACGCAATATCCGGCCCTTCTCTGCCAGGGAGCGGCTTCCAACGCCCCGATAGATTGTTTTAAGGCGGTGGGGAAGGAAACTCGTTATCCGGCGCTGCTCTGCGCCAAAGCCGTTAACCTTGCGCCGGTTGACTGTTTCAGGGCCGCCAAGGGGTTGACGGATTATCCGGCTCTTTTGTGTTCGGGCGCGGCGACGCTCGCTCCTATAGACTGTTTTAAAACCGCCAATGGCGTGGCGCAATATCCGGCGCTGCTTTGTTCCGGCGCAACCTCAAACGCTCCGGTGGCCTGTTTCAATGAGGTCAAAGGTTTTACAAAAAATCCCGACCTGCTTTGTTCGCCTAACGGCGTTCTTAAGGGCGTTACGCTTGACAGGATAGACCCGTCATATCCGCATCCGTATCCGTTTCTGTATCCGCATCCGTATCCGTTCTGGTTCCCGTTCCCGGACCCCAATGTGGATCCCAGCCAGCCTCCGCCCCAGCCTCTGCCCCAGCCCCAACCTCCCCATCCGGGCGGGCTGACGAATGCGAATATCATTCCCTGACTGGAGCGCGGAGATATTATCCGTTTGCGGTCAAAAACCGACCCGGCATATTGTTGTCGGGTCGGTTTAAAAAAACCTTTTGACTCTGAAAAGGTTTTTTGTTACAATAATACCTTAGTAACCAAAACCTTAAGCTGTGTCTTTGAAAAAGGTTTGTTTTTATCATAAGGCCGTCGCGTTCTTTACGAATACGGGCGGTCGGTCCTATAGGCGGAGCGGCCTGAATTCCCTTCACCTGCGGACTTTATAATAAAAACAGGATATAAAAAAGAAGTTGGATGGAATAACCGGAAGCCATGTCGGCCCCGGTCCGGCGTTCTTGTCTGTTTTCAGGCAAATATTTCTTAGGAGTTGATTATGACAGAAGAAAATAAAAGCGCAGCCGAGCAGCCGCAGAGCGTGCCGGAGGCCAAAGCGCAGCCCTCCGAGATGCCCTCGGAGCTTAAATTCCTTATAGGCCGCAAGATGGGGATGACCCAGGTGTTTGACGCGGCCGGTGAATTATTCGCCGTGTCTGTGGTCCAGGCGGGGCCATGCCGCGTTATGTACACACGCACTCCCGAGAAGGACGGCTACAAGGCTGTCTGTCTGGGCTTTGGCCATATGACCGAGAAAAACGTGAATGCCGCCAGGGCGGGGCTTTTTAAAAAGCTTGACATGAAGCCGGTGCGTAATTTCAGGGAGTTTCGCGTAAATGATATCGCCGGAGTGCAGGAAGGGCAGGTGGCCAGCCTGACGTCGCGGTTTGCAGCGGGCGAATATGTGGATTTGCAGGGCGTGTCAAAGGGAAAAGGTTTTGCCGGCGGCATGAAACGCTATAATTTCCGCGGCGGGCCGGCTTCCCACGGCGCCTCCGACAGGGAAAGAGCGCCGGGTTCCATCGGCTCTCGGCGCTCTCTCGGCCGCGTGTTGCCCGGCCAGCGCATGGCGGGACATATGGGCGTGGATACCGTGAGCATGCAGAAGATAAAGGTAATAAAGATAATTCCGGAAGAGAATATAATGCTTGTGAACGGCAGCATCCCTGGGGCGGCTGGCAGCCTGGTTTATATCACAAAGACCGTAAAGAAAATACCTAAACCGGCAGTGTTGAGCGCCAAAGCGAAGAGCAAGGCCGCCGCGAAGGCGGCGCCTAAGAAACCGGCGGCACCGGCTAAAAAGTAACAGGAGCGTTCAGGACAAACTATGGAAACAAAACTTTTAAACCTAAAAGGGCAGGAAGTGGGCAAGTATGAGCTGCCAGAAGTTATCTTCGCGAGGAAGGCCGACCCGTATTTCCTTTACGAGGCGGTAAAGTATTATCTGGCCAACCGCAGACGCGGCACCTCCTGTACTAAAACCCGCGGGGAAGTTTCGGGCGGCGGCCGCAAGCCCTGGAAGCAGAAAGGCACGGGCCGCGCGCGGTCCGGAACCATCCGCTCCCCGCTGTGGCGCAAGGGCGGCGTGGTTTTCGGTCCCAGGCCCCGCTCCTACAGGCAGGATATGCCCGCGGAAAAATTGCGCCAGGCCCTTATAGACGCGCTTTCAGCCATGCACGCTGCCGGATCTGTAACTGTTGTTGACAGTTTGACCATGGAGCAGCCTAAAACCCGTGAGCTTCAGTCCATGTTTTCGGCCCTTAACCTGGGCTCAAAAAAAGCGCTTTTCGTGCTTGATAAGGCGGATAAGAAATTAGCCGTCGCTTCGCGGAATTTGTCCCATGTCGAATGGTGTCTTGCCGCCAATCTCAATGCCTATCAGGTCTTGAGCGCCGGCAGGCTGATCTTTACGGCTGCGGCTTTAAACGGCTTGGGCTCGAAACTTGCCGTCTGAGGCACACCGTGCTTGTTACGGCACCTACACAAGTATTGAAGGAGGATTGATCCGATGAGCAGAGATTTTACCGATGTGCTTATTACTCCTATTCTAAGTGAAAAAAGCATGACGCTTAAGGATACGCAGAACCGTTATTCTTTCCGCGTGAATCCGCTGGCCAATAAAACGGAAATAAAAAAGGCCGTTGAGGCGCTTTTTAAAGTGAAAGTGGAGGCGGTGCGCACGGCCAATATGCCTGGCAAGATGCATCGCGTTGGACGTTCGGAAGGCAAGCGGTCGGATTGGAAAAAGGCCGTGGTAACGGTCAAAACCGGCCAGAAAATTGACATGACGGACTTGCCGAAGTAAAGCTACGGCAGGCAGAGATGACCCAAGGTAAAGGTAGAGAGTGCGGATACAAGGTTTTTTACTATGCCTCCGCCTGTGCCTCAACCTGCTGTTAAGGAGACAATATGCCAGTTAAATCTTTTAATCCTTATACCCCTTCCAGGAGAACTATCACCATAAGTGATTTTTCCGATATCACAAAAACAGTGCCGGAAAAAAATCTTACCCGCGGCTTGCGGAAAAACGGAGGGCGCAACAATACGGGCATGCTTATGGTGCGTCATCACGGCGGCGGCCATCGCAGGCTGTACCGGCAGATAGATTTTAGGCGGGAAAAATACGGCGTGCCGGCCAAGGTGGCAGCTATAGAGTACGATCCCAACCGCAACGCCCGCATAGCTCTTCTGTATTACGCCGATGGCGATAAGCGCTATATACCGGCCCCATTGGGGCTTGGCGTGGGGTCTTCCGTGGTAAGCGGCCCCAAATCTGAAATACGGCTTGGCAACGCCCTGCCGCTTTTGAATATCCCTGAAGGCACCTTTATTCACGCCATAGAGATGATCCCCGGCAAAGGAGCCCAATTTGTGCGCTCCGCCGGTACCCAGGCTCAGCTTATGGCTAAAGAAGGGGATTATGCGCTGGTGAAAATGCCTTCCGGCGAAATAAGGAAAATTCTCATAGGCTGTATGGCTACCATTGGCCAGGTGGGTAATTTTGAGCACAATACGATATCTTTGGGCAAAGCCGGCCGCTCCCGCCATCTGGGCGTAAAGCCCACGGTCAGAGGCGGCGCTATGAACAATGTGGACCACCCGCTGGGCGGCGGACGCGGCCGTTCCAAGGGCAATAATGTGCCCCGGTCACCTTGGAACCAGCCTTCCAAAGGTTATAAGACCAGGACCAAGAAAAAAATATGGGGATGGATGATAGTGCAGGACAGGCGCAAATCCCAGGTGGCAGCGTAAGAATAATCGCACAGCGCGGCTATTCGTGTTATTCGTTGGATATTCGTCTCATTCGCAGTTGTTAAACGGAGGTTTTTTAAAATGAGCAGATCTTCAAAAAAAGGCCCTTTTGTCGACGCGGGGGTCCTTGAAAAAGTGCAGAAGATGAGCCAGGCCGGAGAAAAAAAACCGATAAAAACCTGGGCCCGGGCCTGTACTATAACGCCGGAGTTTATAGGACATACTTTCATGGTGCACAACGGCCGGAAATTCCTGCCCGTTTATGTGACCGAGCGCATGATCGGACATAAACTGGGAGAGTTTTCCTTTACCAGACAGTTCAGGGGCCACGGTGCTTCGCATACGAAAGACGCTACGGAATTGACGTAACAGAAGTTTAGAGTTAAAGAGTTAGGAGTTGAAAATTAAACTATGAAGTTTATAGTTCCTTGAGTTCTACGGGACCCTGACTCCCAAACTCTTTAGCTCTCCGACTCTAAACTAAATGGAGTTAACTATGGATGCTATTTGCAAACTGAGATATCAAAGATACGGCCGCAGAAAAGTCGGCCAGTTGCTCGACCAGATAAGGGGGAAATCCCTTCTTGAGGCGCAGCAGATACTGGCCGCCATACCGATGCGTTCCACGGAGTTGGTGGGCAAAGCGGTTAAATCGGCCGGAGCCAACCTCGCGGTTAAGCTTGGAAGAAAGCTGGACCTGAAAACCGTGTGGGTAAAAATCGCTTTTGCGGATCAGGGCCCGATGAAAGCCCTTAAAAGGGTGCAACCCGGGCCGCAGGGCCGGGCCATGCCTTTCAAGAGGAAAATGTGCCACGTAACAGTGACCGTTTCGGATACCAAGGAGGCTAAGGGAAAGTGACCAGTGACCAGTGACCAGTGAACCGGGATTATCTATCCGCTGACTGACCACTGACCACCGAACACTTACTACTTAAAATTATGGGACAAAAAATTCACCCCAGAGGCATGCGGCTCGGATACATTCAGGACTGGCAGTCGAAGTGGTTTGCGCCCAGGAAAATGCCTGAACTTATAGGCGAGGATTTTGAAATACGAAAAATGGTAAGTGAACGGTTCCAGCTGGCTTCAGTGAGCTGGGTGGATATTGAGCGGGCAGGCCCCTACCTTAAGCTTACCATACATACCGCCCGGCCCGGGGTTGTTATCGGTCGGCGCGGCACGGACATCGAAAATCTTAAAAAGGATATTGAGGCGCTTACAAAGCGTAAGGTTTTCGTCAATGTTTCCGAAATTAAGATCGCGGAAATGGATTCGCGCCTGGTGGGACAGTCTATAGCCCAGCAGCTTGAAAAACGCATCTCCCACAAAAGGGCGATAAAGCGGGCAATGGAGCGCACTATGGCTTCCGGCGCCCTCGGCATAAAAGTGCAGGTGGGCGGCCGGCTCGGAGGCTCTGAAATAGCGCGCCGGGAGTGGTTTCGCAAGGGCCGTGTGCCGCTGCAGACGCTGTCGGCCGACATTGATTACGGTCTGACCGAGGCGTATACCGTAATGGGAAAGATCGGAATAAAAGTCTGGATTTTCAAAAAACTGTTTTTTGCGAAGACCCCGCGCGAGCTTATGGAACAGCTTAAAAAACTTGAGGCCGAGCATCCAAGCGAAGTGTCGGTTATGGACGAAGCCGCCGCAGCCAGGCGCGCGGAACCGTCCGAGACAGAGCACAATAAACAAGGAGAATAATTTTCATGCTGATGCCTAAAAGAGTTAAATACCGGAAGACCCATTCCGCGCCACGAATAAAAGGCAACACCAAAGGCGGTGCGGAGCTGGTGCACGGCGATTACGGACTGAAGGCCATGGAGCCGCGCTGGATAACGGCCCGCCAGATAGAGGCCTGCCGCGTATCCATTATGCGTTATGTCAAGAAAAACGGGAAAATGTGGATACGCATTTTTCCGGACAAGGCCATTACCAAGCACCCCGCTGAAACCCGCATGGGTAAAGGAAAAGGCGCGCCCGACCATTGGGTGGCCGTGGTAAAGCCGGGCCGCATTATGTTCGAACTGGAAGGCCTTGATCTGGCTACCGCCAAGGAAGCCATGACGCGTGCGAGCCATAAATTGCCCATCCTTACCAAGTTCATCAGCAGGGAGGATTAATTGCGAATTGGGAATGCAGAACGAATTACAAACATCTCGCGAATAGACCCGAATGGCGGCTGTTCAACCTGAATTTATTCGTGATGATTCGCAATAAAATTCGCGGTGTTATTCGCAAGGAGAGCTTTATGAAAAGTAAAGATAGAGAACATTTGAAGAACCTGTCTGTTGACGAGCTAAAGGTACAGGGCAGGGAAATTGAGAAACAGCGGTTCCAGATTAAATTTAAGCGCTCATCGTCGCCCATTGAAAACCCGCTGCAGATAAGGACCGCGCGCAGGAAAGCGGCCGTAATAAAGACGCTGCTCAGGGCCAAGGAATTGGCGGCCGCCAAAACAGCCGCGGAGGTAAAAAAATAATGAAAGAGAACGCGCCCGAACGACCCAATAGAAAGATTTTCCGTGGAGTGGTTGTTTCAGACCGTATGAACAAGACCCGCGTTATCAGCGTTGAAAGAACACTGCATCACGCAGCTTATGCTAAAACCATTAAGCGTAATGCCAAGTATTACGCTCATGACGAAAGCAACGAGTCTCATTCGGGTGATACTGTGGAAATTATGAGCACACGTCCGATGTCCAGCCTGAAAAGGTGGAGGATTTCGCGCGTTATTGCAAAGGCAGCAAAGTAAGAACTGAAGAACTGAAGAGCTGAAGTTCTGAAGCTCGGAAGTGCAAAGAGGATAAAAAACTTCAGTGCTTCAGCTCTTCAGGGCTTCAGCGCTGGTAGTAGGGAGAAATTATGATTCAACTAAGAACTATACTGAATGTGGCCGACAACTCCGGAGCCAGGTCCCTTCAGTGTTTTAAGGTCCTGGGCGGAAGCACCAGGACTTACGCTTATCTTGGCGATATAGTGGTTTGTTCAGTAAGGGACGCTATACCCCACGGAGCGATAAAGAAAGGCGATGTGGTGAAAGCCGTGGTGGTACGGTGCACCAAGGAATCCCGCCGCAAGGACGGGTCCTACATAAGATTTGACGACAATGCCGTGTGTGTGATCGACGAAAACGGCGAGCCAAAAGGCACCCGCGTCTTCGGGCCGGTGGCCAGAGAACTCAGGGCCAGAAATTATTTAAAAATCATTTCTCTGGCTCCGGAAGTAATATAAGGGGCCGTATCATTCTGGTGCGAACCTAAAAAGGCAAAAGCTATGCTAAAACTTAAAAAGAAAGACACTGTCATAGTACTTATCGGCAAGGACCGCGGCAAGAAAGGCGAGATTAAAGAGATAATTCCTGGCGAGGACTCGGCCAAGGTGGTGGTTATGGGAATAAATATAGTTTCAAAGCATAAGAAAACCACCAAGGACAAGCCGGGAGGTATCCACAAGATCGAAGCCCCGCTTGACATCTCAAATGTCCAGCTGGTTTGCCCCAAGTGCGGCAAGCCCGCTAAAGTGAAGATTTCGAATACGCCGGGCGCAGGCAAAATGCGCGCCTGCAAAAAATGCGGAGAAATGATAATTTAAGAGGTGATCCACCAATGGCTAAAGAAAAAGAAGCTTCTGAACAGACTATACCTAAAGACTACAGAGCCCGCTTGAGCGAAGTCTATACGCGTAAGGTCGTGCCGGAACTGATGAAAGACCTGAATCTTTCCTCCCCAATGGCCGTGCCGAAGCTGACAAAGATCGTCGTTAATATCGGCGTCAGTGAGGCGAAAGACAATATACAGTTGCTCGAACAGGCGAAAGAGGATCTGTCTCTCATCGCCGGCCAGGCCCCGCAGATACGGCGCGCCAAAAAATCCATTTCAAACTTTAAGCTGCGAGAAGGCATGCCTATCGGCGTGCGGGTGACGCTGCGCGGCATGCGGATGTATGAGTTTCTTGACCGTTTCGTTTCCATCGCCATGCCCCGAATAAGGGATTTTCAGGGTATGGACCCTAAATTCTTTGACGGGCGTGGGAACCTGAATGTGGGCTTAAAAGAACATCATGTTTTTGCGGAAGTCAACACCGAGAAATCCCCCAAAGCCAGGGGTATGAACATAACTTTTGTCACTACCGCCGGCGACAATGAGAAAGGCCGTTCGCTGCTTGAGCATCTCGGTATGCCTTTCAAGAAGCCGTTGAAGAAATAGTCGATAGTGGAGAATTTAGAGAGGAGAGTAACAAAATGCAGCCTGGAGCTCTCTCTGAACTATTCACGCTACACTCTACACTAGTTGTTTAGGAGAAAAGAATGGCAACATATGCTTGGATGGCTAAGATGCGCAAACCCCAGAAGTTCTCCACGCGCCTGCGGAACCGCTGCCAGATATGTGGCAGGCCGCGCGGATATTACCGCGATTTCGGTTTGTGCAGGATATGCCTGAGGAAAATGGCCCACGAAGGACTTATTCCGGGCTTGAGGAAATCAAGTTGGTGAAAAAGGTTGCAGGCCACAGGTCAAAGGTCAAAGGTAAAAACCTGAAACCTGCGACTTGATACCTGAAGCCTCAAAATACAAAAAGTTTTAGATAAGAGGTGAAAAAATGGACCCTATATCAAATATGCTTACTTCCGTAAGGAATGCCGTGGCGAAAAAAAAGGAAAGAGTGGATGTCCCGTTTTCAAACATAAAAGCCAACATAGTAAAAGTCCTCAAGGATGAAGGTTTTATCTCAAATTACAAGGTGCTTGACCCGAAAACTGACAAAACCCTGGATAGGCGCGGAGTGATACGCATAGGCCTTAAATACACACAGGACAAGAAACCGGTGATCGTAGGAATCAGGCGCAGTTCAAGGCCGGGTCTGCGGATATACCGGCCATATGGCGACATTCCCAGGGTTAGGGCCGCTTTCGGCGTAACCATCGTTTCAACATCAAAAGGTATTTTGACCGGCGACCAGGCGAAAAAGGAAAAAGTCGGCGGCGAAGTGCTTTGTCAGGTGTGGTGATAATGAGGAGTCATTGAGTGATTAAGTGATTGAGAGATTAAGTTTGCCGCAAAGAAAAATTTTAGAACTAAATCGCTTAATCACTATTCACTCAATCACTAGAACGAAAAGATTGATAAGAGGTAATACTTATGAGCAGAATTGGAAAACAGCCTATTATTGTTCCGGAAAAAGTTAATGTCCGCGTGGATAATAAGACGGTTTTTATTGAAGGCCCGCTGGGCAAGCTTAACTATAGTCTGCCGGACGGCATAAACGCGATCGTGGCGGGCGGCAAGCTTACTGTAGCGGTAGACGCGGGCGCCGAGGGAAAGTCAGCGCTCTTCGGTACCTCCAGGGCCAGGATCAATAATATGGTTATCGGGGTTTCCAAGGAATTTGAAAAAGTGCTTGAAATAAGCGGAGTGGGTTTTAAGGGCGCTGTGGAAGGCTCCAAAATTACCATGCAGCTGGGCTTTTCGCATCCTGTCATACTTGATATACCGCAGGGTATAAAAATGTCCTTTGATCCGAAGCAGGTAGTGCTTACCATAAGGGGTATCGACAAGGAAGCTGTCGGTAACATTGCGGCCCAGATAAAAAGGATTAAAAAACCGGAACCTTACAAAGGCACCGGCATAAAATATCGGGGCGAGCACATCATCCGCAAGGCCGGCAAGACCGCGGCCGGGGCGAGCGCAGGAGCCGGCGGCGGGGCTGCTGCCAAGAAATAATCTGGAGACACCATAATGATAACCAAACAGGAAAGATATCAGTTCAGAAAAGACCGCTCAAGGAGAAAGCTGCTTGAGGGAGGCGTCAGGCGGCCGCGCATCAGCGTGTACAGAAGCGATAAATATATTTACGCCCAGATCGTGGATGATCTGAAAGGCGGCACTTTAGCCGCCGCTTCAAGCCTGGATAAGGAGCTGAAGGGAAAGGTCAAGTCCGGCAAGAGCGTCGAGGCCGCAAAAGTGGTCGGTTCGCTACTGGCGAAAAGAGCTATTGAGAAAGGCGTGAAAGAAGTCTGTTTTGACCGCGGCGGACGGATTTACCACGGACGCATAAAAGCCCTGGCGGAAGCCGCCAGGGAAGGCGGGCTTAAGTTTTAGAATTTAGAGGAGTTGAAAAATGTTAAAAAATCAGAAACAATTAAAGACAGAAAAAGAGCTTTCCGCTGATGGTTCACCCAGCGCCGAGGCCGGAGCGCTTAGTTTTGAGGCAGCTCCTGAAGAAAAAGCCGTGGTTGTGGCTGTCAACAGGGTAACCAAAGTGGTCAAGGGCGGAAAAAGATTTTCCTTTAACGCTCTAGTTGTGATTGGCGACGGCAAGGGTACTGTGGGGGTCGGGCTTGGCAAGTCAAACGAGGTACAGTCCGCCATCCAGAAGGCAACTTCAGGCGCAAAAAAAGAAATGTTCACTTTTCCTATTTTGGACACCACCATCCCGCATGAAATTGAAGGCCGCTTTGGAGCCGGACATGTGTGGATGAAGCCCGCCGTGGGCGGGACCGGACTTATAGCCGGCGGCGGCGTGCGCGCGGTACTTGAAGCGGGAGGCGTGCGCAATGTGCTTACAAAAAACCTGGGGTCCAGGAACGCTTTCAACACGGTTTACGCCACATTGGACGCCCTTAAACGGCTCAAAAGCAAAGAAGCCGTTATGAAGCTGAGGGGCCAGGGGTAGCGAATAGAGGATAGGTAATAGCGGATAGGGAATGAAAAAGAAAGCTTTTAAAATTCGTGCTTTTACCCCTATTCGCTAGCCCCTAACCCCTATACCCTGGACGATTGGACTTTACAAGGAGAAAAAACTATGTTTAGTTTAAACAATTTAAAACCCAAACCGGGCTCAGTCCGCAGAACCAAAAGGCTTGGCACGGGCAGCGGTTCGGGACACGGCCAGACTTCCACCAAGGGTCAGAAAGGGCAGAGTGCCAGCGCCGGCGGCACCAAACGCACCGGCTTTGAGGGCGGTCAGATGCCTCTGTCGCGCCGCATTCCGAAAAGCGGGTTTTCGAACAATAGATTTAGAATCGTCTGGGAATGGGTGAACGTTTCCTCTCTCGATAAATGTTTTGACAACGGCGCCGAAGTGACGCCGGAGGCGCTGGTGGCGAAACGGCTGGTCAAGCACACGAAGCGCGTGAAAATTCTGGGCGACGGTGAGCTTAAAAAATCTTTAAAAGTCAGCGCGCACGCTTTTTCCGCGTCCGCCAAAGAAAAAATAGAGAAGGCCGGCGGCGCCGCTTCCGTGATAGCCGCTGCGGCTCCGGCGGGAAAATAAATGCAACAGCTAGCCGATATTTTTAAGATTCAGGACCTGAAAAAAAGGATAATCTTTGTGGTGGTGGCGCTGGCCGTTTACCGGCTGGGCGCTTTTATCCCCATCCCGGGCATTAACACGCAGGCCCTGCAGTCGCTTTTCAACGCCAACAAGGGGACGCTTCTTGGTTTCCTGGATATCTTTTCAGGCGGCGCGCTTGGAAAGTTTTCTATTTTTTCCATGGGCGTTATGCCGTACATCAACGCTTCCATCATCATGAGCCTGGTGCAGGGCGCGCATGTATTCCCTTTCCTTGACAGGCTGGCCAAGGAAGGCGGAACGGGGCACAAGAAAATTATACAGTACACCCGCGTTTTCACCCTGTTTTTAGCCGCTTTCCAGTCGCTGGGCCTCACAATAGCCCTAACAAAGATGTCGTCGGGCGGCGGGCCTTCAATTGTGAACAATCCCACATTCAGTTTTTATTTCGTTACCGTGCTAACGCTTGTTGCCGGCACCATTTTTGTCATGTGGCTGGGCGAACAGATAACCGAGCGCGGCATCGGCAACGGTATTTCGCTTATAATATTCGCCGGCATAGTGGACAGGCTGCCCGCTGCCGTCATGGATATGATAAAGCTGATACAGATAGACGAAATGAGCCTGCTTACCGGATTACTTATTATAGCGGCTGTGTTCCTTATAGTCGGGTTTGTCATCTGGGTCGAGACCGCTCAGAGAAAAATACCCGTGCAATACGCGCAGCGCATGGTGGGCAGGAAAATGTATGGCGGGGCAAGCACATTCCTGCCGCTGAAGGTGGACCAGTCCGGCGTTATAGCGGTTATTTTCGCCGTGTCGCTTTTAAGCGTGCCCTATACCATAGCCCAGTTCAGCCCCGCCGCCGTCTGGGCGCAGAAAATGATGGCTTTCATGGATCACTCAAGCCTTATCTATCAGCTGTGTTATGTGGCGCTCATCATTTTTTTCTGTTATTTTTATAACTCGGTGAGTATTAACCCGAAAGATCTGGCCGAGAACATGAAGAAATGGGGCGGCTTCATCCCCGGGATAAGGCCCGGCGAACAGACTGCTTCGCATATTGAATGGGTGATGAACAGGATAACGCTCGGCGGCGCGCTTTTTGTTTCCCTGATAGCCGTGTTGCCCGATTATTTGCGGGCCAAATTCAATGTGCCTTTCTATTTCGGCGGAACGTCGCTGCTAATCGTGGTGGGCGTTGCGCTTGACACCATAGCCCAGACGGAAGCACATCTGATAATGCGCAATTATGAGGGCTTTTACAAGAACTCGAAAATAAAAGGCCGCTGGTTTAATGTGGGAAGCTAGGAGAAGAATATAGAATACAGAAGTCAGAATATAGAAGGCAGCGGGGATTATTAGTCAGTCGGCTCTCCTCATTCCGAATTCTAAATTCTATATTCTGTCTTCTGTATTCTAAACGGGAATTTGTATGAATATAATTTTACTTGGTTATCCCGGTTCTGGAAAAGGAACCCAGGCCCAGGTTCTTGCTCGTAAATTAGGGCTCATGCATTTCTCCACGGGTGACATTTTCCGTGAAGAAATTTCAAAGAGAAGCGCGCTCGGGCTTGAAGCGGCGGGGTATCTTTCGGGCGGCAGGCTGGTGCCGGATAAACTGGTTCTGGATTTAATACAGAGCAGGCTTGCCACAGAAACGCGCGGCCTTTTATTTGACGGATTTCCGCGCACGGTGGAGCAGGCGCAAGCCCTGGACGATTATCTCGCCTCAAAAGGCCTCGCGGTGGACAGGGTGTTTTTTCTGGATCTGCCGGAACAGGAAGTGGTTTCCCGTCTGGGCGCGCGGCGCACCTGTGTGAAGTGCGGCATGATTTACAACATTCTTACCAGCGCGCCAGCGAAAGAAAATACCTGCGACAGCTGCAGCGGGGCGCTGACACTCAGGGAAGACGATAAGCCGGAAGTAATAAAAAAGCGCATTATGGTTTACAGAGATCAGACCGAGCCTCTTCTAGCCTATTATAAAGGCAACGGGGTTTTTTCAGAGATCAAAGCGGCCCTTGCCCCGCAAGCCATAACCGAACAAATCCTTTCTTCGCTTAAAACCGTCGGGCTTTGCTGAGAGAACATGGTTGAATTAAAGACTCCGCCCGAGCTTGAGAAAATGCGCACTGCGTCGGGCATTGTGGCTTCTACGCTCGCCCTGTTGAGGGAAAAAATAAAGCCGGGTGTTTCAACTTTGGAGCTTGACCGTCTGGCCGAGGCTGAAATACGGCGGCGCGGCGCCCAGCCGGCGTTCCTCGGGTACAGGGGCTACCCGGCCACGCTTTGTGTTTCTATAAACGAGGAAGTTGTGCACGGCATTCCGAACGCCGCCCGCCTGATAGTTGAGGGTGATGTGGTCAGCCTTGATCTTGGGGCTGTGTGGGAGGGGTTTTACGGAGACGCAGCCATCACCGTCGCGGCCGGCCGGATTAAACCGGAGCGGACCAGATTGCTTGAGGTTACGGAAGCGGCGCTTTACCGGGCGCTTGAAACTGTTAAAAGCGGAATTCGCATCGGAGATGTTTCACACGCCGTGGAAGAATTTGTGGCGTCCACCGGCATGGGCGTGGTGCGAGAGTTTACCGGCCACGGGATCGGCAGGCATTTGCATGAAGAGCCCTCCATCCCCAATTTCGGCAAGCCCGGCACAGGCGTGGTTCTAAAGCCCGGCATGACGCTTGCCATAGAGCCCATGGTTTGCCTTGGCGCCGCGGAGGTTGTAGTAAAGGATGATGGTTGGACGGCTGTTTCCGCCGACGGGTCCTGTGCCGCGCATTTTGAGCATACCGTGGCGGTTACGGAGGATGGCTGCGAAATACTCAGTTCGATTCAAGATTAAAAATTTATCTTAAATCCCGGATGAGGAGGACAATAACAATTTTGTATAATATAGACATATGTCAGAAAACAGCGAAAAAATAGAAATTGAAGGGGTAGTAAAAGAGTCGCTCCCGAACGCCACTTTCAGAGTTGAGATCGCTCCCGGAAAAACCATCCTCGGGATAATTTCCGGAAAGATGCGCATTAACCATATAAAGATTCTTCCCGGAGATAAAGTCCGCCTTGAATTATCTCCTTATGACCTTTCCAAGGGCAGGATTGTTTACAGGGGAAAATGAATAAATGCAAATTGCAAAATGCAAATTGCAAAATGCAGAGTGTAAAATGTAACGAGGTATTAAAATGAAGGTAAGAGCAAGCGTTAAAAAGATTTGCAATAAATGCAAGATCGTTAAAAGGAAAGGCGTGGTCAGGGTAATTTGCACCGACCCCCGCCATAAGCAGAGACAGGGTTAGTTTTTATTAACTTCAGCGCTTCAGTTCTTCAGCGCTTAAGTACTTAGCTTTAAGGAGAAATTATGGCAAGAATAGCCGGAGTGGATTTACCGAGGGAAAAAAGAATCGACATTGCTCTCGCCTATGTTTACGGCATAGGCCGGCCTATGGCCAGGAAGATTTTGGAAGGCCTGAAAAACCAGATAGACCCCACAACCAGGGTAAAGAATCTGACCGAAGATCAGGTGGGGCTGCTCAATTCGCTTATATCCAAGGAATATAAGGTGGAAGGCGAACTGAGGCGCGAAGAAACTGCGCATATCAAGCGCTATGTGGAAATCAGCAGTTATCGCGGTTACAGGCACAGACGCAATCTTCCGGCCCGCGGCCAACGCACCAAGACCAACGCCAGAACCCGCAGGGGCAGGAGAAAAACCGTGGGCTCGGCTTCAAAAGCGCCGGCGACGGCGGCGCCAAAAACCGCAGCGTAAACAAAGCGCTTAAGCGCTGAAGAGCTGAAGCTCTGAAGCGTTAAGAAATAAAAACTTCAGCGCTTCAGCTCTTCAGAGCTTCAGTTCTGATTTATCCCCAGGAGGAATTTAAAATTATGAGTGACGAGAAAAAACCACAGAACGAGCCGGCAAAAAAACCGGACCAGGGGAAACCGCAAAGCGGTGTCCCCTCAGCCGCCGGGAAGGTGCCAGCTAAGCCGCAAGGCGGCGCTCCCTCGGCCGCCGGGAAAGTGTCGGAAAAACCGCAGGTCAAACGCCGCTATCGCAATGTGCCTTTTGCCCGCGTGTACATCAACTGCTCTTTCAATAATACCATTGTCACAATTACCGACGAAAAAGGCGGGGCTATCGCCTGGTCTACTTCCGGCAGCAACGGCTTCAGGGGCACCAAGAAGGGAACGCCTTTCGCGGCCCAGATAACGGCCTCAAAAGCTTGCGCCAAGGCCGCCGAGTACGGCGTGCGGCAGGCTCAGATTTTTGTGAACGGCCCCGGTCCCGGCAGAGAAACCGCTATACGTGCTATAGCCGCCAGCGGTATACGCGTGGTGTCCATAAAAGATGTTACCGGCATTCCGCACAACGGGTGCCGGCCGCCCAAGGCGAGAAGAGTATAACAACAGGTAGAGGCAGAGAAACAGAAGGCAGAGGTTAAAGAAGAAATTGAGGCGCTTAACCTAACCTCTGAGCTCAAGCGAAGTTGCGAGCTATGCCTTTGCCTTTACCTAGATAACCTGTTTTAAAATTGGAGGTTAAATGTCCAGATATACGGGTCCAAGCTGCAAAAAATGCAGGAAGGTCAGCCAAAAGCTGTTCCTTAAGGGCGTCAAATGCAATACCAATTGTATTGTGGATAAACAGAAACAGAAAAAAGATAAAAAGTTTTCATCGGGCGCCGGCAGAAATAAAAAATCCGACTACGCCATTCATCTGAAAGAAAAGCAGATAGCGCGTATGATGGCACAGGTAGGCGAAGCGCAGTTCCGCAGGTTCTTTGCCATGGCCTCAAAGGATAAGGGCCAGACGGGAGCCGCGCTTTTGCGCTTCCTTGAAGTGCGTCTTGATAATATAGTGAGGCGTCTTGGTTTTGCGGTGTCAATGAAAGGAGCCCGTCAGCTGGTAAGCCATGGCCATATTAAAGTTAACGGCAAGCGGGTGGATATAGCGTCGTGTCTGGTTAAACCCGGAGACGCGGTTTCAATAGACCAGCATGCTTCCCAGACGCCGCTTGTCAAGCAGGGCCTCGAGAATGCGCAGAAAACGGCCCACCGCCCTAGTTTTTTGGCTTGGGACGAGGCCACGGTTTCCGGCAAGCTTGTGCGTTGGCCGGATCGGGCCGAAGTTTCCATACCCGTAAACGAACAGCTTATTGTTGAGTTCTATTCCAAATAATCAGGAGGTCGCAAAGCATGTCTACATTTTCAAAGCAGCTCATAATCCCGGAAACATTGAATCTTGAGGAAAAAAGCCAGACCGTGAATTATTCCAAATTCACCGCCGAGCCTTATGAAAGAGGCTATGGTCACACCATAGGCAATTCACTCAGGCGTATCCTTCTTTCAAGCCTTGACGGCGCCGCAGTTGTGGCTGTGCGCATTAAGGGCGCCCGCCATGAATATTCCACCGTCAACGGCGTTGAGGAGGATGTTATAAACATACTCCTGAACCTGAAGAAACTTCGTGTGCGTCTTCACGGCGAAGGGCCGGAGACGCTTCTTATTTCGCTTAAGGGCAAAAAAGAGGTTAAGGCCTCCGACATACGCGAAAGCGCCAATGTGGAGGTAATAAACAAGGACCTTGTGATCGCCCATGTCGAGGCTGGCGCCGAGTTTGAGGCGGAGCTTGAGATCGCAAGGGGCGCAGGGTATCTCACCTCGGATGAAATTATTTCAAGAATGACCCTGCCGGCGGATTTTATCCCGATGGACGCGCTATTTTCCCCGATTGAGAAAGTCCATTACACCGTGGAAAACGCCCGTGTGGGACATAAGACCGATTATGACAAACTGGTGCTTGAAGTGTGGACCGACGGCACCATTACGCCGTCCGACGCGGTGAGCAAAACGGCCGCCCTCCTGCGGCGCTCCATTATTCCTTTCCTGCCGAAAGAAGAGGTTGCGGCGGAAAGAGTTCCTGAAAAAAGCGAAGAAAGCTCCGCCGGCGCCGGCGAGTTGAATAATAAGCTGGAGCAGGGCGTTGATATGATAGAGCTTTCCTCCAGGGCATCCAACTGTCTTAAAGTGGCGGGCATCCGCACCATAGGAGAACTGGTAAATAAATCCGAGGATGACCTGCTCGCGGTAAAAAATTTCGGGCAAAAATCCCTTGACGAAATTAAGGATAAACTTAAGGAGATGGGGCTCTCGCTCGGTAGAAAGGAATAGCGGCGCGTTGCGCCGCTGGCCACAAGTTACAAGTCACAGGTCACAAGCAAGAGACCTAAACAGGTGACGAACAGAACAAAGGATCCGCAAGATTATGATAAAGAACCTCGGACACAGAAAACTTTCCAAGACCGGCTCACATAGGAAGGCGATGTTTTCCAATATGGCTACCAGCCTTCTCCTGCATGAAAAAATAACCACCACGGTCCCCAAAGCCAAAGAATTGCGCAGGGTGGTGGAGCGCGTTATCACCGACGCCAAGCATGGCCGGAAGCTAGAAGTGCGACGCGCGGTGCGTAGCCGCGAAGTTTACAACAAGGTGCTTGAGGTTATAGCGCCGCGCTATAAGGAACGTCCTGGCGGTTTCACCAGGATCTTAAGGGTTGGAGTAAGAAAAGGCGACGCGACCGAGGTCGCCATGATAAAGCTGGTTGATTAAAATTTTTTGCGGCAAAAAATTTTACCAAAAAAAGAGAAATGTTTGACTATTTTTTCAGCCTTTTTTCCAATGATATAGGCATTGACCTGGGCACTGCCAATACGCTGGTTTATGTCAGAGGCAAGGGCATCGTGTTGCGGGAGCCGTCCGTGGTCGCCATAGACAAGAATAAGCACCGGGTCCTCGCAGTGGGCTCGGAGGCCAAGCTTATGCTTGGGCGCACGCCCTCAAATATTGTGGCGGTGCGTCCGTTGCGAAACGGGGTAATAGCCGACTTCGAAGTAACGCAGGAAATGATAAAGTATTTTATCAGGAAGGTGCACAACAGGCGCAGCCTTTTGCATCCCCGTATTGTCATAGGCATCCCTTCAGGTATTACGGAAGTCGAAAAACGCGCAGTGCAGGAATCCGCCGAGCAGGCGGGCGCGCGGGAAGTTTTGCTTATAGAAGAACCTATGGCCGCCGCCATAGGTTCAGATCTGCCTGTTTCCGAGCCTCACGCCAGCATGATTTGCGATATAGGCGGCGGCACTACGGAAGTGGCTGTCATCTCGCTTGGCGGCATGGTTGTGGCCAAGTCGCTTGATGTGGCGGGCGACGAGATGGATGACTGCGTAGTGCAGTATTTCAGGAGAAAGCACAATTTAGTCATAGGAGAAGCTACCGCGGAAGAGGTGAAGATACAGATAGGTTCGGTTTTTCCTCTGAAAGAAGAAAAGACCATAGAGGTCAAGGGCAGGGACCAGGCAAAGGGTCTGCCTAAAACAATTCTTGTTACTTCAGAAGAGATACGCCAGGCTCTCATGGAGCCTGTTCAGCTTATTGTGGATGTTATTAAGCAGGTACTGGAAGAGACCCCTCCCGAGCTTTCCTCGGATCTGGTTGACAGGGGGATGGTGCTTGCCGGCGGAGGTTCGCTTTTGCGCGGCTTCCCCGAGCTTATCAGGCAGGAAACAGAGTTGCCCGTCCACAGAGCCGCCGATCCGTTAAGCTGTGTCGCCCTTGGCTGCGGTAAGTATTTGGAAGAACTGGACAAGATACAGCAGAAACCCGATTTTTTTAAGTTATACCGGAACGATTAGCGCCGGCGTCTGCGCCGGGCCTTTAATACCGTTTTCCGGTGATTGGTCACTTCCAAACACGGGCGTTTCTGCTTTGGTCAGGGGCCCGTTATGAACAAAGAAAAAGACATGGCCAATTATGCTGTGATCTTTTTTGTCGTTCTGTCGCTCCTGTTGCTCCTTTTCCCTTCCTCAAGAATAGCCCACAGCGCGCGTATTGTCGTTAGCTACAGTCTTTATCCGTCCATCCATTACGGCTCGGACTACGAGTATTACGTGCGCAATGTGCCGGAAAATTTTCTGGCTCTGCTGCGTACCGATCATGAAAACCGCGCCTTGAAAGATAAGATAAAAGAACTTGAGATTTACCGCCAGAGCGCGGCTGCTGTGTTCGAGGAAAACACACGTCTTTCCTCGGAGCTTGAGCTTTCGGCCCGTCTGCCGTGGCAAGGCGTGTGGGCGCGGGTCACAAACAAGGAGCCTTCCGATTGGTACGGGTCTTTTTTTATTGACAAGGGGGCCAGGCAGGGGGTGGGGCAAAATGATATGGTCCTTGGGTTTGCGAATGGGCGGGCGGGACTTGCGGGAAGGATCTTTGAGGTTTACCCGGACTTTTCAAAAGCGCTGCTGGTAACCAACGGCGTATCCTCTGTTATCTGTTCGCCGGCCTCCGGCGGTTTCGAAGCGCTGGCCGAAGGCAAGGGCACCTGGCTTTTAAAAATGAATTATGTCCCGGAAGATTCCAGCCTGGCCGCCGGCGCAGAGCTTTTTACATCGGGCGGCGGATTTTTGTTCCCCGGAGGCGTGTATCTGGGCCGCGTCACAAAAGTTTACCCCAAAGAATCTTTCATGAATTTCGTAACGGCGGATATAGCTCCCGCGGTAAACGTGAATAATCTAAGGGAAGTGTTCGTGGTCAAGCGCAATAAAATATGAGATATATCGGAGATGTCCTGCTGTATCTTCTGACCGGAGTTTTTTACTGGTGGTGGACCGCACATTTGTCGGTTTTCGGCACGGCTCCCAACTTTATTTTTCTAGCGGCTTTAAGCGCGGCTGTGATGGCCCGCCCTGTAAAAGCCGTGGCGTACGGTTTTTTCCTGGGCCTGTATCTTGACCTTCTGGGAACCAATATGTTCGGGGCTTACGCGCTAAGCTACACATTAATGGCCTATTGCGTGTATGTTATGAAACGGCATTTCGACATGTCAGCCACTTTCTCCCAGTTAGTCACCGCGCCGGTGATGTCGGTTGCCTGTATGCTGTTTTACCAGGTTTTATCGCTTTCGATGGCTAAAATTAATCCCTTGAGCCTTAAAAATTTTCTGGTTGAGCCTTTCCTGAACGCAGTGGCGGCTCCCGTAGTTTTTTATGTTTTTTCGCGGCTAAAGTGGAAGTTTGAGATATTATGATAGACCGCAATATATCCCAGGAGAGGCTTGATTATCTGTGGGTATTCGCTTACGCGGCGGCTCTGGTGTTTTTGCTGCGCCTGGTAAACCTGCAGGTGATTATGGCTTCCCATTATCGTGAGATAGCCGAAAAAAATCGCACCCAGATCATCTCTCAGGCGGCGCCACGGGGGCGTATTTTTACCTCGGACGATGTGGCCATGGCGACCAGTAAGCCGTCTTTCAGTCTTATCTATTTTCCCGGCCAGCTAAAAACAAACTCAGAGCTGGATGCCCTTGCTTCCGGCCTTTCGCGCCAGCTTACGATGCCATTTGAAGATCTGCGCGGCACGCTTTACAAATCCGCCCGCAGGGAAACGCCGGTGCGTCTGGCAGAAAATCTTTCTTCCAAAACCATGTTTGCCCTTTCCGAGCTGAAAACAATTTATCCCGGAGTCGATATTATAGTTGAAGCCAGGCGTTTTTACCCTTTCGGTTCCTATTTGAGCCACCTTATAGGCTACATAAGCAAGATGGATGCGCGTGAGTGGAGCGTTTACGGCAAAGATAAAAAATATTCCATGGATTCCCGCGTGGGCAAGACCGGTCTTGAAAAGATGTATGAAAAAGAGCTCAAGGGCAGGGACGGCGGCATTTACCTCGAAGTGGATTCCCGCGGCAAGCTCAGCCGTATCCTTGAGAGCCGGAAATGGGTGCCGGGCTCTGACGTCTACCTGACTATAAATTCAAAGGCCCAGGCGGCCGCCGAGGAGGGGCTTGCCAAATCTGCCACCGGCAAGGGGGCTGTAGTGGCGCTGGATCCGCGTTCCGGGGCGGTGCTCGCGCTTGTTTCCATGCCGGAGTACGATCCGAATATGTTTGTGGCTTACCAGGATGAGCGCGACCAGGAGAAACTTAAAAATCTGCCGGAATTTAATGTCGCCCTGCAGGGCGCGTATCCGCCAGGCTCGCCTTTTAAAATCATTACCTCGGCAGCGCTGCTTGAAAGCGGCAAGGTGCCTACCGGAGAAACTTTTTACTGTCCCGGCTATTACGATGCGGGCAGCAGGGTATTCAAGTGCTGGCAGAAAAAAGGCCACGGAAAAACAAGTTTTTTGGACGGGCTTGCCAATTCCTGTGATGTTTACTTTTATAATGCGGGACTGCGGGTGGGCCCGCTTAATATAGAAAATATGGCCCGGCAGTTCCGGCTGGGGATGCTCACCAAAATACCGCTGCCGGAAGAAAAGGAGGGGAATGTCTTCGGTCCGAGCAAAAGGGCGGCAAGAAAAAGCTACTGGTTCATCGGCGATACTTTAAATCTTGCCATCGGCCAGGGCGAGACGCTGGTAACCCCCATACAAATGGCGCTGTTAATGTCTGCTGTGGCTAACGGAGGTGTTTTTTACCGGCCTTATTATGTGGATAAAATAGTGAACGGGGAAGGGGCTACTCTTTACCGCGGAAAACATGCGGAACTGAGCCGCCTGAATTTTAAAGATTCCACCTGGAGCCTGCTGCGGCAGGGCTTAATGCAGGTAGTGGATGAGGGTACGGGGCAGGTTGCCAAAATAAGCGGTGTTGAGGTATACGGCAAAACAGGCACCGCTCAAAACCCGCAAGGCAAAGATCATGCCTGGTTTGTGGCTTATGCCTCATTACCGGGTCAGCCGTCCGAGGTGGCGGTTTCGGTGCTGGTGGAGCACGGTGAGCATGGCGCCAGCGCCGCCGCGCCTATAGCCAAAGCGGTGATAGAAGCTTTATTGAAGAGCAAATTGCCGTCAAAGACGTATGCCGCGCCTGTGTCATCCGTCCAACTCGGGACGGCGGCCCCGGCCGGACCCGTGCCTGAAGAGGGGAAAATATGATATTTACACAGCAGGCGGCGCTTAAAAAAAGCCGGATGGACTGGACGCTTTTTATCGCCATGCTTGTGCTTCTAACGGTAGGTACAGTGGCGATTGTCTCTTCTGTGGCCATTCTGCCCCAGCAGGCAAGGATAGTGAGGACACACCTTATAGCGCTGCCTCTCGCGCTTATCGCGTTTTCGGTGGGATGGCGGCTGAATTATCAGGTTTTCCAGGATCAGTGGAAATTCGTTTACGGCCTGGTGCTCCTGTCGCTGGCGGCGGTACTGCTGTTCGGTGTGGTGGATAAGGGGGCGCGCTCATGGTTCCGCCTGCCTTTATTTTCGGTGCAGCCCTCGGAATTCGCGCGCATAGGCCTGATACTTGTGCTTGCCAATTACCTGGATAAGCGTATCGCGAAGATTCAGGAGCTTTCAGTGGTTTTAGGAGCTTTCCTGCTGGCGTTACCGGTGTTTTTTCTGCTGATAAAACAGCCGGATTTTTCGGCAATACTTATAACCCTGCCGATAATACTGATAATGCTTTTTGCCGCAGGAGCCAATATTTACCATCTTGCGATCATACTCGGTTACAGTTTTATCTCAGGCCTGCTCCCGGTGCTCTGGACGTTGATAAATATGAACCCCGAACTGCTGGACAATACGCTCGTCAATTACTTTTTTCACTTGTCTGATTTCGGCTGGAACACTTTGTTTTTTGTGTCAGGAACCGGGGTCGCGGCGTATCTGTTGTGGCTGCTTTCCGTCAAACTCTATTCAAACATCTCAGGTGTGTATTTCGCCGGGGCCGCCGTGGTCATCGCTTTAGGATTTCTCTCCGGCGTAATGGTGAAGCATCAGATGAAAGAATACCAGCAGAAACGCCTGGAGGTTTTTCTTTCGCCCGAGACGGATCCGCGAGGCGCCGGATATAACCTTCTGCAGGCGCGCGTGGCCATTGGTTCCGGCGGTATATTCGGGCGCGGTGTTTTTGCCGGCACCCAGTCCCGTCTTGGGTTTGTGCCGGAGCGTCACACCGATTTTATACTTGCAGTTATTGGGGAGGAAATGGGCTTTTGGGGTACAGCGCTGGTGGCGGGGCTTTATGTGCTTGTGCTTCGCCGCATAAAGCTGGCTGCGGGGTTGGCCCGCGACCGTTTCGGGTATCTTGTTAACTGCGGTATTTTCGGTATGTTTATGGTATATTTTTTCATCAATTTCGGCATGCTTTTGGGATTTATACCTGTGATGGGTGTGCCGTTGCCGCTTTTGTCTTATGGCGGTTCAAATATGGTCGCCACTCTTATGGCGGTGGGTATAGCGCAGTCGATTTACGCAAGGAGATATGCGCTGGTGTAGAAGCATAGAGGCAAAGACGCATAGATGCATAGCCTGCAATTGAACTCGTTTCGCTGCAGTATTATTTTGCCTCTGATTGTTAAATTGCTATGCATCTAAATTGCTATGCATCTTTTTGCTTATGAATGACGGTCCCCAATCCAGGATACGGCTGAAATTTGCCCGGCTCAAAGAGGCAAGTTCTCTTACTCATCTGGAGCAGATAAAGGCGTTTCGCGCTGTTGCTATGGCTTGCGGGCTTAAATGCCGGCCTGCCAAAGCCGGACGGACCGCGGTGCCAAAAATGTCGTTCGGACCGGCTATTTCCGTGGGCTATGAGAGCACCTGTGAGTACGCCGATCTTTACCTGGATGAGTTTGTAAAGGCCGAAACCGCCAAGGAAAAGGTGGCGGCGCTTGACAACTGCCGCTTTAAGCTGCTTGAAGCCAGTCGTATTCCAATGTTTTTCCCGTCCATAGAGGCGGGGGTAAACGCTGTGGAGTATCTGCTTGAGGGCGGTCTGCCGGATGGCTTTTCCCAAGGGACGGTGGACCGCTTTCTGGGACTTAAAAGCGCGGTTTACGAAAAAGTAAAGCCATCAGGCGAAAAGAAGTCCGTTGATGCGCGGCCTCTGGTGCTTGAGGCCGCGTGCGGACCGCAGCTGGGTGCGCTGAAGCTTGTGCTTGCGCTGGGGCCGGGGCGCAATATAAAGCCTGAGGCCGTGTTCGGCCTTATAGCCGGCGGTCCGGCGGTCCCGGAACGGATAGTGCGAAAGGAATTATTCTGGTTTGACTCCAAAGGCGGGCTGGAAGTCTTTTAAGAAGAGATTACACAGATAGTAAACGGAGATTACAAGGATTGTAAACAGAAATTACACTGATTTTTCCCGCATTTATAGAGTAATCTGTGTAATCGTAGTTAGTAATCCGTGTAATCACACAATAAGGAGAAATGAATTTATGAACAATGACAAAATAAACAAGGAAATATTCGCCAATACTTCTTTTGAAGAAACGCGCATAGCGATACTTGACGACGGCAAGCTTTCGGAACTTTTCTGGGAGCGGCGTTCCAGCTCCAATATAGTAGGCAATATTTACAAAGCGGTGGTGGAAAATGTGCTGCCAGGCATTTCAAGCGCTTTCATGAATATAGGTCTTGAAAAAAACGCTTATATCTATATTTCAGATGTGCTGGGCGGGCAGAGGGATCCTATAGACCGGCTGCTTAAAAAAGACCAGGAAGTGATGGTGCAGGTGACCAAAGACGCCATCAGCACCAAGGGCATGAAAGTGACGATGGATGTTTCCCTGCCCGGCCGTTACCTGGTGCTGACTCCCTTCCAGGAATTTGTGGGTGTGTCAAAGAATATAGAAAACAACGAGGAGCGCAGGCGGCTGTCGGAGATAATCAAAAAAATAGCCGAGAGCAATAACCTGGGAAAAAACGGCTGTATCGTGCGCACCGAGGCTGAGGGAGCGGGCGAGACCGAACTTGAAAGGGAGTTAAAGTACCTGATCCGCCTTTGGGACGGAGTCCAGAAAAGATTTGAAACTTCAAAGCCGCCCTGTCTGCTGCACAAAGATATAGACCTGACACTGCAGGTGGCCCGCGACATATTTTCCGATGACGCCTCAATTTATATGCTGGATAACAAGGACGATTTTCACAATGTTACGGATTTCGTCTCCAAACTTTCACCTGATCTGAAGGAGCGGGTAAAGTTTTATGACGCAAAGACTCCGATCTTCAAGGCTTTCAGTATTGAGAAAGCTATTGAAGAACTGCGCAAGGTAAAGGTGGAGTTGGCCAACGGCGGCAGCATCATAATACAGGAAGCCGAATCGCTGTGCGCCATAGACGTGAATACCGGCCGCTATACCGGTTCCAAGTCGCAGGAAGAAACTGTCACCGCCACTAATATTGAAGCCGCCCAGGAAGTGGCCAGACAGCTGCGCCTGCGCAATATAGGCGGCATAATAGTGATAGATTTTATTGACATGAAAAAGGCTTCAAACCGGCACAAGGTGGTTGACGCCCTTGAGCGTTCGGTCAGGCGCGACCGCGCAAAGATCAGGATACTGCCTATAACCCGTCTGGGGCTGGTGGAAATGACAAGAGAAAGAAAAAGGGAGAGCACTTTCAGCCTGCTGACCGAGGAGTGCAAAGAATGCCACGGCTCAGGCCGTGTGCTTTCAAGCGAGAGCGTCAGAATAAAGATCCAGCGCGAAATACACAACCTCACGCTTGGCAGGCCGGGTGGGAATCTGCGCGTGGTGGTGCATCCGTTGCTTGTGGATATACTCAAAAAAAGGCAGGATATGATGGAAAAGAATGTGCACCGCAGCATAAAGATTTTTTCCGACCCGCAGCTAACCTGGGAGGATTACAGGATAATTCTGGAATAAAAGGCTGAAGGCTTGAAGCAAACTTGGATAATATTGAGAGGTTGATATGCGTGATTTTAAGAAACAGGTGTTGCTGTTTATAACATTGGCGTTCCTATGTCAGGGCCGGGCTTTTGCCAGGGTGGATGAGATTTCATACATGAATAACGGGGTTTATTCGGGCAAGATAGGAACCTACAGCCTGGGCGGGAAGCTTTATCTGGACGCCGCAAAGGCTTCCAGATTGATAGGCGGCAAGGAGTATTGGTATCCCGTTTCAGGGCGGCTTATGCTGCAGACACGGGGCAATAAAGTGGTGTTTTCAATTAAGAACGACGCTGTTTCCTTAAATGATGAGGAGGCGATGTTCTCAGCTCCTATGATAGTGCGCGGAGGCAGGGCTTTTCTGTCCATGGAATTCTTTGTTTCCAAATACTTTGCCAAAGCTTTTGGTTTCGCGCTGAGCTATAATCAGAGTACCGGAGTGCTGACGGCTCAGCGAAAGATAAATATTAATTCCGTAAATTATTTCTCCTACCAGGATAAGACCAGAGTGGTCTTTTACCTTGAGGAGCCGCTTGACTACCAGACTTCACAGAAAGAGAATAATCTGATTTCCATTACAGTGCCCGATGGCGTTATAGCCGCGGAGGAAAAAATAAATATAGGCGACGGAGTGATTAAAACCGTGGATCTTTTTCAGGAAAATAAAATGGTCCGTATCGTGCTTACTCCGGATGATAATTTTGGCCGGCCGGCTTCTTTCATGCTTTCAAATCCCCATCGCCTGGTTTTTGATGCGACCAAGGAGGAGCACTCGGTGTCTCAGTCCATAGGGGCGTCCGGAGGCGTGCCAGCCGGCCCCTCTATGGCGGAACCTGCCCTGCTTGAAATAAGCTCCGACACAACTCCCGCCAAAGGGGCTATTGCCAGAGTTTTTGCCGTTTCCACTCCGGTGGCGCAGGTAAATATTCCGGATAAGATGGTGCTTGAGAAAACCGGCACCAAGAGAATAGTGATAGACGCGGGACATGGCGGCAAGGATGCCGGCGGCAGAAGAGCTTTCGGTTATAAGGAAAAAGAGATCAACCTGATGGTGGCAAATAATCTTCATTCCCTTTTCGGGGAAAACCCCATGTTTAACGCGCTTCTTACCAGGACCTCCGATGTTTTTATACCGCTTTCCGACCGCTCACGGATCGCTAACGACTTCAAGGCGGATATCTTTATTTCCATACACGCTAACGCTTCGCGGGACAGGCGTGAAAAAGGTTTTGAGGTATACTTCCTTTCCGAAAAAGCCTCCGACCCCGGGGCGGCCGAAGTGGCTGATTACGAAAACTCAGTGGTCGGTCTTGAAGACGGAGAGACCCGCTCCGACCCCACATCGCTGCTGCTGCATTCGCTCGCGAGAAATGAATATGTGAACGAGGGCAGCAAACTTGCCGGCCTTATTTCAAAGGAAATTGAAAGAAGCACTCCGTTCTCAAACCGGAATGTCAAACAGGCGGCGTTTTATGTCTTGCGCGGCACCTACATGCCGGGGATATTGGTTGAAATCGGCTTTATGACCAATTCGCACGACCAGAAAAGCATGAACGATAAAAAGGTCCAGGCGAAAATGGCCGCTGCAATATACAAGGGAGTGCTTAAATACGCGGAAATGAAAGGGTGGAAATAACCGTATTCCGCGAATGCGGAATACGGTGTCACAAGTCACAAGTCACAAGTCACAAGCAAGAAAAACACAGGACGCAAATTTCCGTATGGTTCCTAAAAAGTCTGCAACTTGTACCATTACACGCAGCTTGTGGCATAATTCCTGTGACTTTATTTATTTGTTACTTGTGACCTGTGTCTTGTGACTATTATGTCCTATAACGATCGGGCTATCGGTATTTTTGACTCCGGCCTTGGGGGGCTTACAGTCTTTAAAGCGGTGAGGAAATTACTGCCGGAGGAAAACCTTATATATTTCGGGGACACGGCAAGGGTTCCTTACGGTACCAAGTCAAAGGAGACAGTAATAGCTTTTTCAAAAGAAGTAGCCGCATATTTATTGTCAAAGGATATAAAGCTGCTTGTGGTGGCATGCAATACGGCTTCTTCGCTTGCTCTCGCTGAGATAAGAGGAATTGCCGATGTTCCCGTGATAGGCGTTATAGAACCAGGGGTAAATGAGGCCGTTGGCGGGCGGGCTGTTTCCGCGAAGCGCGTACTTGTAATCGGCACTACCGCCACCGTGAACAGCCGGGCTTATGCTCTCGCCCTTAAGAAAAAGGACAAGCGTGTTTTCTCGGTTGAAAAGGCCTGCCCAATGCTGGTGCCGCTGGCTGAAGAAGGCTGGTGTTCAGGTCCGATAGCCGCCCTTGCGGTGGAAAAATATCTTGGTCCTCTGAGGAGAAAGCATTTCGACACCGTGATACTTGGCTGCACGCATTATCCGCTGCTTAAAAAAACCATTTCAGCCGCGCTCGGTCCCGGTGTGAGGGTTGTGGATTCGGCCATGGCTGCCGCCCGAAGCGCGAAAGCGGAACTTGAGACCGCAGGTCTGCTTCGTGACCCGGCGGTGGAAAGAACGGCAGGCAGAGGTAAAGGTATAGGCGGAGCAAGCAATCTAAGACAGGCCGGAAAGGGTGAAAACGAATTTGTAGTCAGCGATGCGCCTGAAAAATTCAAGGCGCTGGCTTTAAAACTGCTTAAAATAAGAACAGGTCAGATAATGGTAAAGCGGTTCTAGTAGCGAATAAAACGAATGGTGGCGAATAAGACGAATAACAATTGCGAATGACACGAATCGTTCGCAATTTAGGAGGTAATATGAAAAAGTATCTGTTTTTAATAGCGGTGCTTTTCTGTGCGGGAGGGCTTGGAGCCAAGCCGGGTACGGAAGCTGCTCCCGGTCCTCAGAAAGGGCAGGAAAAACAGAACTCTGTGTCAACAAAGGCTGTAGTTGCCTCGTACACCTTGCACAGCCAAAGTGAGCGGGGCCGGATAATAGTAGCCCAGGTCCCGTCGGCTCCCGATGCGGCAAAAAAAACGCAGCCGCCCGCTACACCCTCAAGAAAAGAGGCCGCTAAAGCCGCCGATCAGGATAGCGAAGAAGCGGGAGTATTAATCGACTCTAAATCAGAGGATACGGAGAGCGAAACTCAGCCGGCTTCCTATAAGGCCGCAACTGAGCGCCAGGATGAATCGGCTTTTGCTTCTTATCTCCCCGCTTCATACGGTCAACTTAAAGGTATTTTGGACGAGCAGGGCCGTAATGTGCTGGTTTTTGAAAATGAAGACGGAGTTCTCAGTTTTGTGCAGGTTTCCGTTGGTAAACAATCGGTTGTCTGGAAATTGCTGACAAGAATCGGCAGAAGTCAGGAGTAATCCGAAAATTGCGATTTAAATCGTTCGCCTTAGGCGGATATCCATGGCAATTTTCGGAAGGATAAGGGAAAAGATACTGTAAGGTAAAGAAATTTTTTTACATTCCTTAGCCTGTAACCTTTTCTATTTTGCTGCCATCTCCCCGTATGGACGAGAAAATCCTTATAGTTGAGGACGAAAAGGATATAGCCAGAATACTGGACTATAACCTTAAAAAAGAGGGCTACCACACTGTGCTTGCGCACGAAGGGACCTCCATTCCGCTGCTGGCCGCAAAAGAACGTCCCCGCCTGATAATACTTGACCTGATGCTGCCTGGTCTCGACGGCCTTGAAGTATGCCGCCGCCTTAAGATGGAACAGAAAACCGCCGCTATTCCCGTGATAATGCTCACCGCTAAAGGTGAAGAGTCGGATAAGATAGTCGGACTTGAGATGGGCGCCGACGATTACGTAACAAAGCCTTTCAGCGTTAAGGAACTGCTCGCCCGTGTGAAAGCCGTGCTGCGCCGCTCTAAAACCCCAGTCCCGGTCGGTGATAAATTCATGGCGGGCGCGTTGGAAGTGGATTTTTTAAAGGTGGAGGCCAGGGTTAAAGGTGCGGCGGTGGAACTGACCTCCAAAGAATTTGAATTGCTCAAGGCGCTTGCGCTTTCAGCCGGCAAGGTCCTTTCGCGTGAGGCCCTGCTGGAGAAAGCCTGGGGCATGGACGCCGCACTGGAGGTTGAGACCCGCACTGTTGATGTGCATGTGGGGACTCTGCGAAAAAAGTTGAAGTCCGAGGGAAAACGAATAATCACGGTCAAGAATTACGGCTATCGTTTTGGTGATTAATAATGCCGGATATATTAAAAACTTTCAGGTTCCGGCTTTTTCTTTCATATCTGGCGTTGTCTGCGGTCGTGCTCGGCGTGGCTTTCTTCCTTGTATACCAGCGTATAGAGAGAGCTGAGATTTCAGCTTTAAGAGCGAAACTTTCGGATGAGGCCGCGCTTGTTTCCGCACAGCTCCGTTCTTCAGACCTCTCTTCTCCCGGGATAAACGCGCTGGCGCATTCGTTGGGTTCAAAAGTGCGCTCAAGGCTGACCATAATAGACGCGGACGGATGGGTGCTGGCGGATTCTGAATTGGACGGAGCCGCTGTGAAGGCAATGGAGAACCACTCAGGCAGGCCTGAGGTTGTCGGGGCGCTTGAGGGAGCGGCTTCTTATGATCTGCGCCATTCGGCCACGCTCGGCAAGGTTATGCTTTACGCGGCCTATCCGGTAATTTCCGGCGGACGGGTAGGGGCGGTGGCGCGCCTGGCCGTTCCCGCCGCGCAGTTGGAATCAGCCAGGGCCATGCTTAAGAAAGCGCTGTTGGCTGCGCTGACCCTGGCGTTGCTGCTCTCCTTCTTCCTTAGCTTGACGGTTTCAGCCGGTCTTGCCAGGCCGTTCGATAAGATTGTGTACGGTTCAAAAAAATTCGCCGCCGGGGACTTTTCCTACAGGATACAGAAAGATTTCCACGGGGAGATGGGTAAGCTGGCCGAGACGCTAAATTCTATGTCCGCCGCCGTGGAGGAAAATCTGCGGCGTGTGGAAACGCAGGCACAGCAGCTGGCTGCGGCCTTTGCCAATATGGCCGAAGGCGTACTTGTAACCGATATGAGCGCGAGGGTGACCGCGCTTAATCCGTCCGTAGAGCGGATATTCAGTATTAAAGCCGGCGACGCCATAACAAGACCACTGCTTGAAGTTATCCCTAACGCCGGGCTGAGCGGGATATGCGCCCGCGCCCTTTCAGGCGGGAAGCCCGCTTCCGAAGAGATGGAACTCACCACTCCCGTCAGGGGTGTTTTCAGCGTTAACGCTGTGCCCATATTCGAGGGCGGGGCTGTGTCCGGCTGCCTTATGGTCGTGCACGATATCACAGAGGTGCGGCGCCTGGAGGCCAAGCGCAGGGACTTCGTGGCGAACGTTTCACACGAACTAAAAACGCCGCTTACCGCCATCCGCGGCTATGTGGAAACTTTGATGGGGGGAGCCATAGATGACAAAGAGCATGCGATGGAATTCCTCGGCGTCATTCTCCAGCAGTCCAGACGCCTCGATAATATCATCAGCGACCTGCTTAAGCTTTCCTCCCTGGAATCTTACGCGTTAGAGGTAAAGAAGGAAGAATTGGGGCTGAAAGACCTGGCCGACTCCCTTATAGCCGGCCTGGCTTCAATCTTTAAGGCTAAAAACGCCGCAGTCTACAATACGATCCCGGCCGGGCTTGTTGTAAGGGCCGACCCCGAGAAACTTGGACAAGTTTTTATAAACCTGCTGGACAACGCCGTTAAATTTTCTACGGAGAACGCGAAAGTGGAGGTCTCAGTGCAGGAACTGCCCGGAAGCGTAAAAGTTGTGGTTAAAGATAGCGGCATAGGCATACCGCAGGAACACCTCGCCTGGGTGTTCGAAAGGTTTTACCGGGTGGATAAGGCGCGCTCCCGCGAAATGGGGGGCACAGGGCTAGGCCTTTCAATAGTAAAACATGTGGTAGAACTACATGGCGGTTTGGTCGGTGTGGAAAGCGCCGAAGGCCGCGGTTCCACGTTTTGGTTCACCCTGCCTAAATAGTTTTACCCGCATTT
>DMES01000041.1 GCA_003450815.1 Elusimicrobiota bacterium
AGGGGGTCTGCGGAAGTCGGGAAAAAATAGAGGCCTATCAGATGACAGGCCTGTGTCTTGCTTTGGCTGGCGCTTACTGGGTAACGCTGCTGGTCAGGAAACAAACCGGTGAAAGCGGGAGGGCTTAACCCGAATCCTGCAGTTCAAGGTCATTCTCATTTGAAAATATAAGGAACAAAAATATGCAGGATTCCCCGCCTTGCGGGTCGCAAATCAAGCGCATTGCGCGCAGAATTTGCGAGGGCGTATGCCGCGCGAAGCGCACCTGAGCTCCGCGAAGGGAAAAATTCAACTGAATTTTTCAGGTTAATCCGAAAATTGCGGTTAAAGTCGTTTTGTATTGAATAACTTTTAGACCCAAAAAATTCAGTTCTGACTGAATTTTTTGGGTTAAAATAAACTCCAGACATCGCCATTGAGATCTGAGTGTGAGCAGTTAACGGCTATAAGACCCCAGCCGGGATTGGTTATATCGTTTACATAGGCCCAGCCGCCGCTGTCGGTTATATAAGCGCTGGTGGATGAGCCTGTGGTTACCAGGCTTATTTCCGAGTGAGGGGTTTTTGCCAGTTTAACAATGGGGATCATATTAGTGTATTTGTTCTCCGCGCACAGGCAGGTTAAATTGTCCACCGGGTAATGGCCCTCATTGTCGGAGTAGTAAATGGCCAAGGTTGAGCGTATGGAGGAGAGCGCCCCCTTGGTGGAGCCGTCTTTGGATTTTGCTATTAGGTCTGAAAACTTAGCCGTGGAAACGGCGGCAAGTATCCCGATAATAGCCACCACTATCATGAGTTCTATAAGGGTGAAAGCGTTCTTTATTCTCATATCTTACGGAAAAAATCATTGCCCTTGTCGTCCACCAGTATGAAAGCGGGGAAGTCTTCCACTTCTATAGCCCACACCGCCTCCATGCCCAATTCAGGGTAATCAATTAATTCCTGCTTTTTTATGTGCCGTTCGGCAAGAAGCGCGGCCGGGCCGCCGGGCGAGCCCAGATAGAAACCGCCGTGTTTTTTGCAGGCGTCTGTAACCGCCTGTGAGCGGTTGCCTTTGGCTATCATTACACGCGAAGCGCCCTTGGACTGCAAAAGGTCCACATAAGAGTCCATGCGTCCGGCTGTGGTGGGGCCGAAAGAACCGGCGGGTTTGCCTTTGGGGGTCTTTGCCGGGCCCGCGTAATAAACCGGGTGTTTTGTCAGGTAATCAGGAAGCGGTTTGCCTCCGTCAAGCAGCGCCTTGAACCTTGCGTGCGCTATATCCCTGGCCACCACTATGCGCCCGTTAAGCGAGAGCCTTGTGCCTATCGGATGTTTTGAGAGTTCGGAGAGTATGTCTTTTTGGGGCTTGTTAAGGTTAATGCTTACGCAGTTTGCGCATGAGGAGAATTTATTGCGCATTTCTTTCGGCAGCAGTCGGCCCGGGTTTCGTTCCATTTCCTCGATCCACAAGCCGTCCTTATCCGCGCGGGCTAAAATATTGCGGTCGGCCGAGCAGGACAGGTCCATGCCTATGGGGGCTGACGCGCCGTGGCGGGGCAGGCGGATAACGCGGATGTCGTGGGCGAAATATTTGCCGCCGAACTGCGCTCCGAAGCCCAGCTTATAAGAGGCTTCCAGCAGTTCTGCTTCAAGGGCTTTGTCGCGGAACGCTCTGCCAAGCTCATTGCCGGTTTCCGGCAGGCCGTCCAGGTATCCGGCTGAGGCAAGCTTTACGGTTTTAAGGCACATTTCGGCGGAGGTGCCGCCTATAACAAACGCCACATGGTAGGGCGGGCAGGCGGCGGTGCCCAGCGACTTCATTTTTTCTACCAGGAAGGGTTTTAGTTTTTCCGGCGTGAGTGTGGCTTTTGTTTCCTGGTAGAGCATGGTCTTGTTCGCCGAGCCGCCGCCTTTTGTGACGAACAGAAATTCATATTTCATGCCCGGAACCGCGTATATATCTATCTGGGCAGGCAGGTTATTGCCGGAATTTTTCTCCTCATACATTGTAAGCGGCAGGGTTTGGGAATAGCGCAGGTTTTCTTTGGTGTAGGTCTCCCAGATTCCTTTTGAAAGCCATTCGGCGTCGTTTGCGCCGGTCCATACCTGTTCGCCTTTTTTCGCCACAACGGTGGCGGTGCCGGTGTCCTGGCAGAAGGGCAGCTCAAACCTGGCGGAGATATCGGCGTTTTCAAGCATGCAGTAAGCTATAAACTTGTCATTTTCAGAGGCTTCGGGGTCGCTGAAGATTTTAGCCACCTGTTCCTGGTGGGCGGTCCGAAGTAGGAAGGAAACATCGCGCACGGCCTCGCGTGCAAGCGCGGCAAGGGCTTCCGGCTGTATCTCAAGTATTTCGCGGTTCCCTGCTTTTATAACCTTAACGCCCTCTTTAGTCAGCAGGCGGAATTTTGTTTTGCCCTTAGTCAGCTCAAACATTTCCTGATAGTTGAATGTAAGTTTGGTTTCCGTCATAAATTTCCCTCATTTATTGTATTTTTCTTTTTTGTAGTTGCAAAGCTTGCTTTGCCTTTTGTATCGGTTTTTCCTGATAAGTCGCCATCAAATTTTCTGCGCGCTCCAAGACCGGGTTTTGGCGGATAAGACCGGGGTCTTCCGCCGGCTCCGGAACGCGCCGGCCCGCATAGCGGTCCGGCTTGAACGGTCCTCGCCGTCGCTAATGATAGCGATACGCTCCAGACCCCGGTCTTAAAACCCTAAAAGGAGCGCGCAGAAAATCCGCCGGCGACTTCTTAATATAATACTTCCCACCCACAATTTAGATACATCTATGTTTACCCACCCGGTGGTAAACAGATATCCTGAAAACAACCCGGAGCAAAAAGGCAGCAGGAGCCTTTTTACGTTTTTACGCTGTCTGGTATCATTTTGTTGACCTTAACAAAATGATGATTTAGTCGCCGGCAAATTTCCTGCGCGCTCCGAGACCAATGTAAAAAAGGCAGCAGGAGCCTTTTTTACATAGTTAAATCACTTTTACCTATATTACAGACTGAGCAAAGTGTTTGCAAATTGTTGAAAGTAGTGTCGCCGCCTTCGGCCCAAGCTTTTATGTGGTCCACATGGAGTTCAACCTCGGGATTTTTTGCAGGAGATTTTCCGCAAATTCTGCATTTAAAATTATCGCGCCGCATTATGAGAAAACGCAGTCGCCAGCTAATATCCCGTGAAGTCTTGTGTTTTTTTTGTGATTCTGGTGATGGTGCCAGAATATCAGGTGTGGGTTTTAGATTATTTTCGGAAACAGGTTTTTCATCTTGATTGACAAATTTGACAAATTCTTCCAAGCCTTTGCGCCATGAGCCAAACCGTATCATATATGGTTTTCCGGAAAATTTGGATAAAGGCGCATGCATATCCTTATAGCCGGGTTGCCGCCCAAGCTTTACCCAAATCTCTTCCAAATTTTCAAACAATTCTTCTTTACTGGCGTTTTTCTTCTTGCCGGTGGTTTCTATGCCGATTGCCTCCAGGCATTTTGTCCACGAACCAAAGCGATTTGTTAAATGAGATCCGCTATATTTTCCGTGTTGGTCATATTGTTTGCGAGGTACATAGCTCACCCCCAGTGAATCTGCGACTTGTTTCAAGTCGGCCAGTAGTTCTTCATCCTTGACTCCATGCGCATCTACTGGGGGGACCAAATCGGCTTTCTTTAAACATTCTTTCCAAGAGCCTATCCGCCGTAAAAGAATGTTACGGCTATACTTACCAAATTTCACGTATTCCGATGTCGTAAAAGTTTTCTTTTTAAGTAGTACAGCCACCCGCTTGATATCAGCAATCAAATCTTCAGTCTGGATATTCCTATGATAATCATTAAGCTCAAATTTCATAATGGCAATTACTCATTTTAACTCTTTTGTTTTTCAAAAAATAGAATTTGTATCAGCCTTCCACTGGGTGGGTAAATATGGCTGTATCTACGATAAGGGAGGGGACACATAATATAAATAAAAAATGGTAGTGGATTCTCTAAAAGTATGCATTGTCCGGCTCGTGGAGCGGGTGACGGGGGACTGGGTTAGCAAAACCCTCCGGAGCCCGAGACTTGCATAGCGGCGAGGGCGAGGATGGGAAGTGCGGCCACGGTGTGGCCGACACTGGTTTTGCGTTCCAGTCCCCCGGCAGGCCCCGCGAACTAGTGTTTGTAGTCCACTTACCACTATCCACTGCCGGTGTCAGTCTTCTTCCGGCACGTCCGGGGTGGAGATCAGGTGCTTGGCGGGGGCGTTCGGCTCGGTCTTGCCAAGAAGATTCGCCAGCAGGAATTCGCGGTTCAGCCGGGCGATATTTGAGACCTTCACTTCCTTTGGACAGACAGCCTCGCATTCATACTCGTTGGAACAGTTGCCGAAGCTTTCCTTGTCCATCGCTTCCAGCATGCAAATCGCGCGCCGCTCCCTTTCAGGTTTACCCTGCGGCAGCAGCGCAAGCTGCGATACCTTTGCACCCGTAAAAAGCATGGCCGCGCCATTCGGGCAGGCCGCCACGCACGCGCCGCAGCCTATGCACGCGGCCGAGTCCATGGCCTCTTCGGCTGTTTCCTTGTCTACCGGGATCGCATTGGCGTCGGGCGCGGCGCCGGTGTTTACGGAAATATAGCCGCCCGCCTGTATTATCCTGTCCAGAGCCGAGCGGTCGACCGCCAGGTCCTTGATTATCGGGAATGATTTTACGCGCCAGGGTTCCACGGTAATAACATCCCCTTCCTTAAAGCGGCGCATATGCAACTGGCATACGGTGGAGTGCTCATCAGGGCCGTGAACTTCGCCGTTAACCACCAGACCGCAGCAGCCGCAGATCCCCTCGCGGCAGTCGCTTTCCACGGTTATGGGTTGTTCGTTCTTTTTTATAAGGTCTTCGTTTAAAACATCGATCATTTCAAGGAAAGACATATCGGGTGAAATGTCTTTCACTTTATAGGCAACCATTCTGCCAGGCTCATCGGGCCCGTTTTGTCGCCATACTCGTATTGTCACGTCGAAATGGTTATTTGTCATGGTAAAGCCTCCTATAACTACAGGGTAGAGGGTATAGGGTGCAGAAATAAGGAATTCCTTGACCCCATACCCTAACCCCTCTACCCTATACCCTATTTGTAATTTCTCTCCGCCATCTTTATATTTTCAAAGGCCAGCGGTTCCTTGTTCAGAACCGGCTCTTTGCCTTCGCCCGTGTATTCCCAAACGGACGCATGCGAGAAAGCGGCGTCGTTGCGTTTGGCCTCGCCTTCAGTGGTAACGGACTCTTCCCTGAAATGCGCCCCGCAGGATTCTTTGCGTTCCAGGGCGTCTTTTACCAGCAGCTCCGAGAATTCCAGAAAATCCGCCACTTTAACGGCTTTTTCCAGCGTCTGGTTCATTTCCATGGTTGTGCCGGGCAGCGCCAGATTGGACCAGAATTCCTCGCGTATTTCCGGTATCTTTTTCAGGGCTTTCTTGAGGCCCGCTTCGTTGCGGCCCATGCCGCAGTCGTTCCACATTACATTGCCCAGTTGGCGGTGAAATTCCGTTGGGGTTTTTTTGCCCTTGATCTCCAGCAGCTTGCTGAGTTTGTGTTTTACCGCCAGTTCCCCGGCTTTGAACTCGGCTGCGGTTGCGCTAACGGGTTCAAACTTCGAACCGCCCAGATAGCCGCCTATTGTGGCGGGTATTACAAAGAAGCCGTCCGCCAGCCCCTGCATAAGCGCGCTTGCCCCCAGACGGTTGGCGCCGTGGTCGGAAAAATTCGCTTCGCCAAGCGAGAACAGCCCCGGCACGGTGGTCATAAGGTTATAATCCACCCATAATCCGCCCATGGTATAATGCGAAGCCGGGTATATACGCATCGGTACCTTATAGCCGTTTTCATCGGTAATCTGCTTGTACATATCAAAAAGATTTCCGTATTTCTCGCGTATTTTGTCTTCTCCCTGTCTTTTAATGGAATCCCTGAAATCCAGATAAACCGACAGGCCGGTGGGGCCAACGCCCCTGCCTTCGTCAATCATGGACTTGGACGCTCTTGAAGCAATGTCCCTGGGCACAAGGTTGCCGAAAGCGGGATAGCGCCGCTCCAGGAAATAGTCGCGTTCTTCTTCGTGGATCTGGTTGGGGGGGCGTTTGTCGCCTTTGGTTTTGGGGACCCATATGCGGCCGTCGTTGCGCAGGCTTTCGCTCATAAGTGTCAGTTTTGACTGATGCTCGCCCGAGCGTGGTATGCAGGTGGGGTGTATCTGGGTGAAGCAGGGATTGGCAAATCCAGCCCCTTTTTTATATGCGGTCCAGGCGGCCGACACATTACAGCCCGCCGCATTGGTGGAAAGATAAAACACATTAGCATAGCCGCCTGTGCACAAAAGCACCGCGTGGCCGGCGTAACTTTCAAGCGCGCCGGTAACCAGATTTCTTGCCACTATTCCGCGCGCGCGGCCGTTTGAAATTATGATGTCAACCATTTCACGGCGGGGGTAAACTTTCACCGTGCCGGCGGCCGCCTGGCGCATCATGCTGGAGTAGGCGCCCAAAAGCAGCTGCTGGCCGGTCTGGCCTCTTGTGTAAAAAGTGCGCGAAACCTGTGCGCCGCCGAAAGAGCGGTTGGATAAAAGGCCGCCGTATTCTCTGCCGAACGGCACGCCTATGGCGGTACAGTGGTCAATTATCTGATTTGAGATTTGCGCCAGGCGGTAAACATTGGCTTCGCGCGCGCGGTAGTCGCCGCCTTTTATTGTGTCGTGAAACAGTCTCCAGACCGAGTCGCCGTCGTTGGTATAATTCTTCGCGGCATTTATGCCGCCCTGCGCCGCTATGGAGTGGGCGCGCCTAGGGGTATCCTGCAGGCAGAAAACTTTTACATTGTAGCCCAGTTCGCCGAGCGAGGCGGCGGCCGAGGCGCCGGCAAGACCTGTGCCTACCACAAGAATGTCAAACTTACGCTTATTGTTCGGGTTCACCAGTTTAACATTGAATTTGTGTGAGTCCCATTTCTTTTCTATAGGTCCCGCGGGTATTTGCGCGTCAAGTTTCATTTTTGTCCTCCGTAAAGAGTTCGCTTAAAGCGAACTCTTTGTCACAGGTCATAACCATTTTCCGCGTTGCGGAAAATGGTTATCTGATTACCAGCATTTCGCTTGTTCCGCATGCTTTTAAGTCAAGATTAAGCAGATAATACACCGAAATAAACGCAAAAATCATCATTGCCAGAGCCACAAGCCAGCCGCCCAACTTGATTAAAGGGGTGTACTTCGGATGATTTACGCCCAGCGTCTGAAAGGCGCTCTGCATCCCATGGCTCAAATGCAGCACAAGCGCCAAAGCCCCGCCGATATAAACCGCCACGAACATTTTGCTTCTGAAGGCCGAGGTAATCATCTGGTAAAAGCCAATGCTGTGGTCCACAAACCTGAAAGTCAGCATATGATAGGCCAGGTAGGCCAAAATCGCCGCGGCGGTATAAAGCATGGTGGACGAGCCTATTGTGCGGCCGCCCTGCCACTTGCGGGCTTCGTAGCCGCGCGGGGCATTTATAAAATCCTCAATGCGCACCCATACGCCCATTGTTATGTGAACAATAAAAAGACCCAGCAGCCCGAACTCCAGAAAAATGGTTAGTGGATTTGAAAGTAGGAAGTCCACATAAGTGTTGTAAAATACTTCTCCCTTAAAAAGCAGCAGATTCTCTGCCAGATGCACCAGCATAAAAAGCCCAAGCAGCAGCCCCGAAGCGGCCATAAGGGCTTTGCGTCCTATTGAAGTTGTGATAAGCCGTTTAAGAAATAAGGTATTCATAATATATAATCCTCGTTTATGGTAAAGCTATAACTGCCCAGGCTGAAAGATAAGCTAAAGGCAGTAGGCTATTAAGCTGTTAGCCGGATTCTCGCCTAATAGTCTAACCGCCTACAGCCTATCCGCTTATAAACATTGTAGAAACTAAACAGAGGCGGTGGAAAGTATAAAAACTTATGGTGTTTTTAAATTTTCTAATATCTCAAAAACCACTAAAAACACTTTGCATAGCCCGCCAAATATAATAGAATTAGCAAATAACCGTTTCTTGGAGGGTTAAATGAAAAAGATACTTTTTTATTCTGTTTTCCTTTTATCATGCTCAGCGGCGGGAGCCTACGACAAAATAGAGTTCAAGTCGCAGATAACAAATCCCGGTTTTTTGAAGCCTTCGGCTGTCGTCACATCAGAGGGCAGGGTTTTTGTGGCCGACTCAAAGGC
The DNA here is from genome assembly GCA_003450815.1 of Elusimicrobiota bacterium. GTDB lineage: Bacteria > Elusimicrobiota > Elusimicrobia > Elusimicrobiales > UBA9959 > UBA9634. The sequence continues at coordinate 8,210 of DMES01000041.1, forward strand.
CAACGCGGTTTTTATTTTTGATTCCCAGGGTAAGCTGCTGAATAAAACCAAGGCGCCGCTCGAGGGTCCCGCCGGACTTTCGTTCGGGAACGGAAAATTATATGTGGCTGAAAGCGGCGCCTCGAGAATTACGGTTCTGGACGGCGAAGGCACGGCGCTTTGGAGCTTTTCGGGTTCCGGCTCCGCGCCCGGTCAGCTGGATTCCCCAATGGGGGTGGCTTTTGGCCCGGATATGCGTGTTTACGTGGCCGACACCGGCAATTCCAGGGTGGAGGTTTTCAGCGCAGACGGCATTTTCCTCTACGGATTCCCCACGTTTAAAAGCGACAATCGCAAGATTAATCCCTGGAAGATCGTTATTGACCGGGCGGGATTTATTTATGTTTCCGATCCGGGTCAGGCCCTTATCCAGAAATATGACAGGACCGGAAAGCTTATAAAGGAATATCCCTTGGCCAATGACGCTATGGCCGTAAACGATTACGGAGGTATTTATGCCGTGAACGGAAAAGAGGGAAAGGTGCGGGAGATAAATCCGAATGGAGAAGTGACGGGTACTTTTGGCACCAGGGGCAAGGGGAAGAGCGAATTTTTGAAATTACGCGATATAACGCTTGATACGGCCGGTCTTCTTTATCTCTGCGACGAGGGGAATAAGAAAATTTCCGTGATAAATCTTGAGGCGGAGCAGACGGAAAAAAAACTTGACAGAGCCATCTCCATGGGCCGCTTTAACATAAAAGGTCCGACCAACAAATACCCTTTTAAAGCCGAATCCTTCGTGGTAAAGCCTGACGGCGCGATAGTAGCCTGGCTGCCGGAAGTGCGCGAAGCGGCGCTTATAGACGCCTCCGGTAAAAAAACGCTTATTCGCTATGGCGATGCCCAAGGGCAGGTAAAAAACCCCAGGAGTTTTGCCAGCGATTTCAAAGGCAAGCTTTATGTCGCGGATACCAGCAACGACAGGCTGCAGATTTTCGACTCCTCCGGCGCTTTTATCAGTGCATTTGGCGAAGGCGGTTCAAAAGAAGGGAATTTTAGTGACCCTTCTGGCCTTGCAGTAAATGATAAAGGAAGGATATATATAGCCGATACCGGCAACAAGCGGCTTCAGGCTTTTAATGCCGATGGTATTTTTCTGTTTGCCGTTGGCCCGAAGTTCGGCAGTGTTATATTGCAGAAACCGGTGGCTGTGAGCATAGATAATAGTAAGAATATCTATATTTTGGACGCCGCGCTCAAAAAAGTAGTGGTGACCGACGCCGCGGGCAAGTTTCTTAAAGTCTGGGACAATTCCGGTGATTTGCAGAACCCTGTGTCGATGGTCTACGACGGGAAGGGCTATTTTTATATTCTTGACAAGGGAGCTTCAAATGTGAAGCTCTTTGATGAAGACGGAATATTTACGGCCAGCTTCTTTGCCAAAGGCAAGGGCGAGAGAGAATTGCTTGACCCTCAATACCTTGCGATAAAAGGAAATACTCTTTATATTTCAGATAAAGAGAGTTCGCGCATACTCGCTTTTGACCTGGATTACATACCTGAAGCGCCCACCGGGCTGGAGGCTTCCGCTGAAAAGACCAATGTTAAGCTTTCCTGGCAGTCTAAGGCCGGCCTGTGGCTTAAAAAATTCGCCCTTTTCAGGACCAGTGACCTGGACGCGGAACCCAAGCTTATAGCTTCCCCTGGTAAACCTGCGTATTCCGATCCGGGGCTTGCTTCGGGCGCCACCTATTATTATTTTGCGGCCGGTGTGTCCATTACCGGTTCCACAGGGGAAATGAGTGAACCTGTAGCCGTGTTTATTGAGGGGCCTAAAGCGGCAAAAGCGACGGAGTCTTCCGAATCCGGCTCAGGCTCCGCTTCAGCTTCTTCGGGCGATAGTAAGAATATGGCGCCTGTGGAAATAGTTCCCTCCGAGCTTAACTATGTGTTTTCGGCCAATTATAAAAATTACCTTAAGAATCCGGTGGGCCGGGTAAAGGTGAGAAACAACACCGATACCGCCTTCAGCAATCTCAAGCTTTCCTTTTATTTTAAGGATTTCATGGATTTCCCCACCGACACTGTTGTTCCGGAGATCGCTCCAAAAGCTACCGTTACTGTTGACCTGATGGCGACCCTTAATAACCGCATTCTGAGCATCACCGAAGATACGCCTGTGCAATGCCAGCTGACGCTGACTTACTACTTGGACGGGCAGGAGAAAACAACACAGATTAACAAGCCGGTAAAGGTGCTGTCAAAGAACGCCATAGTGTGGGACAGGACGGAGCGCATGGGTAACTTTATCACCCCCAAAGACACACCGGTTTTCTCTTTTAGCCGTTACGCTCTGCTCAACTTTAAAAAGTTTGAAAAAGAGGCGGACCTTTTAAACGAAAACCTGATGAAAGTGTTAATAGTCTGGGAGGCGTTGGGTGAACAGGGGTTAAGTTATTTATCGGACCCGACAAACCCCTACGCTGCTTTGAAATCCTCCGGGAGCCTGGCGCTCGACACTGTGCAGTTCCCGCGCACCACACTTAAGATTAAAAGCGGCGACTGTGATGACCTGACGGCTATGTTCGCCTCAATGCTTGAGGCGAATGGCGTACATACCGCCTTGCTTGACTACCCCGCGCACATAGCGATGATGTTCGATACCGGCGCTTCGGATGCCAAAGAGGTCGGCATTCCCGAAGAGTACCTTATAAAATACAACAACACCTGGTGGGTTGGGCTTGAAACCACCATGGTGGGAAATAATATTTACGATGCCATCGTTCACGAGGCCGACCTGTATAAAAAAGCGGGCGCTGACACAAAGATAATCGACACCCACCTGGCCTGGGGCGAGTTTGAACCGGTGACTATGCCCGAAACGTCGGACGAAAAATTCGATCTTCCGAAGCTTTCGGACAGGGTGACGGGGGCTGTTGATGTTCTTATGAAATCGCGCTATGAGTATTTCAAAAAATACTATGGCAGGGTGCTTCTTGAAAGCCCCGATGACCTTGACGCCAATATGAACATGGGTATTTTAGCAGCTCAGTATAAGGATTACAATGAAGCGGATAAGCGTCTGAACAAGGTGCTTGAGAAAGATCCTAAAAACGCAGCCGCCTTAAATAACCTGGGCAATATTAGCTTCATGCTTGAAAAATACGACGAGGCGCGGGCTTTTTATATGAAGGCCTCTAAAGCCGACCCCTACGATGGGGATATCTGGCTGAACCTGGCCCGGACCGCAGTAAAAACCGGACAGAAGGATGATGTTAAAACTTTCGTGGACAGGGCGGTGAAAGTAAATCCGGAGTTGAAGGGTACGGCGGATAAACTTTCTAAATAGTTCCCGCTCCAGAGCGGGAACTATGATTACACGGATTAAAACGGATTACACAGATTTTGTAATTCGTGTAGTCAACTGTTCGCGAGGGGCTTTTCGTGTTGAGAAGCGGGTGTAACTTAAAAGCCATTGAATGTTGTTGTTTAATGGACTAGTATATCAAGGTATGTCGTAGTTACGCAGATACTAACAAGTGAGGTAATAGGTATGAAAAAAATACTAATGGCGTTCGTGTTGATTTTCTCAGTTAATTCTGTAATGGCGCAGGAATCGAAAGAGTGGAAGGGCTGGTATAATACTCTTCTGAAGGGTCTTAAGACCAAGGTGCAAAGCCGTCTTGAGTCAAAAACCAGAGTGAGCGCGGTAGCTGCCGTAAGGGGCGCAAAGCAGGGGTCGGACCCCATGTCGCTTTATTGGAAGGGGGGGGTTTCAGATAACGCCCAGAAAAAGCTGGATACCGAAAAAGCCCAATTCACATCCGCCGTCCAGCTGGCTGTTGATGGTAGTGTTGAAGAAGGCCGTCAGGCGCTTTCCAAATTTATAAGGGATAACCAGGACAGCGTGTTCGTCCAGGATGCTAAAGATGCCCTGTCAAAACTTCCCGCCGAGGAGAAGGTTGAAGTAAAAACCCCGTCGGACAGTGCTGGAAAATCCGAAACACAGGCGATTTCTGAAGAAATGAAATCGGAAACCAAAAGCGAATAAGAGCAAATCTTAACATTACAAATAAAAGCCCCGCTTCCAAAGCGGGGCTTTTATTTGTGAATGACGGATGCAATTAATCGTCGGGAGTTTCTTCCCGACTTCCGCAATGAGGCA
>DMES01000056.1:0-4271 GCA_003450815.1 Elusimicrobiota bacterium
TAAAATTACGTGAGCTTCTGGGGTGATTATCGTGGAACTCCCGCACTTTGACCCTATTTGGACAAAGTGCGGGTCAGCCCCGCTTTCCCGAAATTACCGGCTTCCAGACATTGAAAGGATAAGCAATGTCTTCCTTTAGAACGGAACTTCGTCAATTCCATCGCCGCCGGCTCCTGACGACTTGGCTGCTGCGGGCTCTTTTAACTCCGAATTGCCGGCTGCCCCGTCCTCGCGCCTTCCCAGAAATTCCATTTCATCCACATAGACCACCATCTTGGATTGTTTCTTGCCATCTTCTTTTCCAGCCCACTCTTCAAGGACCAGGTGCCCTTCGATATAAACCTGCTGGCCCTTGCTCAGGTATTTTTCAACCAGATCGGCCATCTTTCGTCCGGGCTCGCGATTGAACGCTTTCAGATCTACCCACACCGGTACTTCTTCCCACTGGCCGCTTTGCTGGTTTTTGCGGCGATTGTTAACGGCGAAGCCGATGTTAGCCACCTTGCCGCCGTTCGTGAACGTCTTAATCTCCGGGTCGCGGGTCAGACGCCCAATTAACATAACCCTGTTCAAGTTTGCCATGAGGTGCCTCCTATTTATTTTCTATCAATATTTCCGAAATAGCTCTACAGCCGTATTTTGCTCCAGTAGTGGCAAAGCTTGCTTTGCCACTTTATTTCCGCCAGGCACAGTCTTAAGGGAATGAGTATTATGTCCCCGGATTCCAAAGAAACGCTACTGCCCGCTTACTTATGAAAACAGTATAGCAGACCAACGCGACAGCTGCCTGTCGTGTTAAAAATGCCAAAATTTCAGACCGGGCGCCTTTTTTCGCCACAGTTCCTTATAAACCGGTGGCTATCCTTAATTCCCCGTTATCTCCGCAACTAGGCATAGTCCTACGGGAATGAGTATTATGTCCCCGGATTATACTGTGGCGGTAGCCATCCCCCCGGACCCGAAAATTGTTGCAATTTTCGGGTTAGATCTGCGTGGCTATCATTCTGTAGCCTTTTATTTCGGCCAGAAGATTGAAGTCGGCGTCGAAGGCGTAGGCGTCGTAAAGCGTTTTGCCGTCTTCGTCCATGCCTTTGTAGAGGCCGTAAAGATACAGTTCGTCCGGGTCGTGGGGATTATTGTCGTAAACCGTCACTTCACCCACGGCGTCGGGCAGGGTTATCTTGCGCTCAAAATGCACGTCGCGGTAGCCGCAGGCCTGGAACAGGGCTTCTATGACCAAGGGATGGAAGATAAGTTTTGGATGTGACGTTCTCCAGAGCGGCACCGCGGGTTTTTTAAAGACCCCAAGGATGGATTCTTTTTCTATGGAAAGGAGCCCCGCTAAAACCTGGAAGCTGGGTCCGTGAAAATAAGTCTTATAAATAGTTTCACCGGTAACGGCGTATTTGCGCGTTTTGGGCAGTTCGGGTTTTTCAAGCGTCTCCCAGGCCGATTTTGAACGCGCCCCAGTTTCCGCCGTGAAATGCGTGCGGGTATTGCCCATTTTAAGGCCTTTAGCGTTCACAAAGTCTGACTCTATTTTAAGGTCAAAGCCGGCTCCGGCGGCAGACGCGTTAAGAATAACCTCAACAGGCTTGTTCCTTAACAATTTTATGGGCACGGTAAAACGCACATTTTTAAGGGCTTGGGGGGCGGCTCCTGAAACCGTGGCCGCAGATTCCGCGAAAGTTTCAATGCCCATCACGCCCGGCACATAGGGCGTGCCGTTTATTGAGTGGTCGGCCAGATAAGGGTCGCGGGAGAGTGAGAATTCCTTTGTGGCATGCAGGCTTGCGCCTTTCGCGCAGGACTGGATCTTTTCCACGAAATGCAGGCCGGAACTTCCCCCCTTGGGAAAATCGGGCGCGAATTCCAACTGCTTGTCCCAGTCCAGTTTGCCGAGGCTTCCCGAAAGAACTATTTCAGGCACACGCCCGTAAACAAGCTCATCGGCCACTGCATTCATGCCCTCCTCCGGGTAGAGGAAGTCCATCTCCTGGGATTTAAGGAAGGCTTCCACGCCGGGCCTTATGGCCATGCCGATATTGGCGTACCCTGTCATGTCTACGCTGAGTCCCCTGTAGCCCTTGTTAGTAAGGCTGTTGGCCAGCTTGGCTATATAGTCTGAGGCCGCGGCGTAATCGGATTGGCCCACATTGCCGAATTTTCCTGCTATGGAAGAGATCATCACCCAGAAACCAGCGTCTTTTACAATGCCCGCTTTCCAGAGATTGACGGCGCTGTTGGATTTGGTGTTGAAGATCATCAGGAATTCTTCAATGGTCTTATCCGCCACCATTTTGGAGCGCTCAAGCCCGGCGAAGTGAATAACCCCGTCTATCTGGCCGAAGTCAGACTTTATCTTTTCCATGACCGCGTTAAAAGCTTCCCTGTCGTTCAGGTCGCATTGGCAGTATGTAACTTTTGAGCCCAGGGCTTTCAGCTCGGTGATGGTCCTGTACAGCTGGGCCGAGTCCTTTATTTTTGAGAACTCTTTTTCCAGAATGGCCGGGGTGGGCTTGTCCATTTTCTTCTTCAGCTCATCCCAGAGGCCTTTCGTTTTGTAGGAGTTAAGTTCACCATCGCTCATGTCCGCCCATTTGGCTGAATTTTCATCCAGGTTTATAATGTCAAGCAGGATCAGGTTCGGCTTGTGACGTTCGGCGAGAGTTTTGGCGAACAGCGCGCCCAGTCCCCTGCCGCCGCCGGTGATCAGCGCGGTTTTGCCTTCAAGCTTGGTTCGGGCATGCGAGATATCCAGGGTTTCCGGGCGGGCCAGCAGGGTAAAGCGTTTTCCGTCCTGATAGGTTACGGCCAGCCGTTTGTCGGAGTAGAGAAGCTCGTAGAAGGTTTTCTGCACTATGGCCTGGTTTGAAGAGGCAGGTTCGAAGTCTATCATCTTAACGAGTGTTTTTTCAAGCTCCTTGCGCAGGCACATGGTGATGCCGTAGATGGCGCCGTAAATAGGGTCGTAAGAATCTTTTGCCTTGTAGCCGAAACCACCGTCAAGCGTGGTGACCACGGCCATAAAGGTCGGGTGTCCTTCCTCAGCGGTGTTAAGGGCTTTATTGAAGTGCTTTCCCGCGTCGAACAGCCCGATGGCGTAGCGCTTAAGGTCGTCGAAGGCGGCGGTGTCGGACGAGAGAGATTTTACCATGCAGCCCATTAGGTAGAAGACTCCCTGCACATTGGGGTGTTCTGTGGCGAAGTCGGCCACCGCTTTATCAAGGCCTTTAAGGTCCCTGAAGTCAACAGTGATAGCGTCTTTCATCTTGGTTTTTGACGAGGTGAAAATGAAAGAGTCCACACGATGTTTGTTCAGCTCCGCCCTGAACGCTTTCAGCAGGTCAAGGTCCTCTCCAAAAATAGCTACCGGGCGTTTGGGAGAGAACTTTTTAATGATTTCCTGGCCTATAGGCGCCGGCGCTATTACCGGTACATACCGTATATGGCGTTTAGGATGGACGGGCTTTTCTTCCTTTTGCGGTGCCGTGATATCCAGCAGATCCGGCTGCAAAGCGGCTTTTACGGCAGTTTTAGCATGAGGGCGTTCCAGCGTTTGAACTCCGCCAGCGGAAGTCGCAGATTGCATATTACCAGCCACAGGTTGCGTTGGTTCTGTAACTTGTAACTTGTGACCTGTGACTTGTGACTGTTGTTTTGTGGCTTGTGACTTGTGACTTGTTTCTTCCATTACGAACTTCACGCAATGCCGTATAGTCGGGTAGTCCTTAAGGGCCACATTGTCGCGCCTTGGAATGGAATAATGCTCGCGTATTGCGGCAAAAAGCTCGGCCTGTTTTACGGTGTCAATGCCGAGGTCGGCCTCCATGTCCAGATCCAGGTCCAGCATGTCTTGCGGATAGCCGGTTTTTCCCGCGATCATTATCAGTATCTCGGCCCGGATTTCATCCTCGCCGGAGGCTGAAGGCTGATGAGCGGTTGACGCCGAAGGCGCAACCGCTGTCACAGGAGCCGTTACTTGTGACTTGTGACTTGTTTCCTCCAAGACAAAACGTACGCAGTGTCTAATTGTCGGGTAGTCTTTAAGGGCCACATTGTCGCGCCTTGGAATAGAATAATGTTCGCGTATAGCCGCAAAAAGCTCGGCCTGCTTGACGGTATCAATGCCGAGGTCGGCTTCCATATCCAGGTCCAAGTCCAGCATGTCTTGCGGGTAACCGGTTTTTTCCGCGATCATTGTAAGAATCTCGGCCCGGACTTCATCCTCGCCGGAAGCGGTTGGCGCCGAGGGCGCAATCGCTGTCACA
>DMES01000056.1:4421-4766 GCA_003450815.1 Elusimicrobiota bacterium
TTGTGACCTGTGACTTGTGACTGTTGTTCTATGACCTGTGACTGCTGTTCTGTGACTTGAGACTTGTTTCCTTTTTCCTCCATCACGAACTTTACGCAGTGCCTTATTGTCGGATAGTCCTTAAGCGCCACATTGTCGCGCCTTGGAATGGAATAGAGTTCGCGTATGGCCGCAAAAAGCTCGGCCTGCTTTACGGTGTCAATGCCGAGGTCGGCTTCCATGTCCAGGTCCAAATCCAGCATGTCTTGCGGGTAGCCGGTTTTTTCCGCGATCATTATCAAAATTTCAGCCCGGATTTCATCCTCGCCGGAAGCGGTTGGCACCGAGGGCGCAATCGCTGTCACA
>DMES01000056.1:4856-28485 GCA_003450815.1 Elusimicrobiota bacterium
TTGTGACCTGTGACTTGTGACTGCTGTTCTATGACTTGTGACTTGTTCCCCGTTTCGTCTATGACAAAACGTACGCAATGTCGTATGGTCGGGTAATCCTTAAGGGCCACATTGTCGCGTCTTGGAATGGAATAATGCTCGCGTATAGAGGCAAAAAGCTCGGCCTGCTTTACAGTATCAATGCCGAGGTCGGCTTCCATATCCAGGTCCGGTTCCAGCATGTTTTTTGGGTAGCCGGTTTTTTCCGTGATCATGTTAAGAATAGTAGTCTGGACAGAGTCCTCTGTGAGAGCGGTTGACGCCGAGGGCGCAACCGCTGTCACAGGTTGCAAGTCACCAGTCACAGGTTTCTGAATGGGCGTTACTTGTGACTTGTGACTTGTTTCCTCCAGGACGAAACGTACACAGTGCCTTATTGTCGGGTAGTCTTTAAGCGCTACATTGTCGCGTCTTGGAATGGAATAGTGTTCGCGTATGGCCGCAAAAAGCTCGGCCTGCTTTACGGTGTCAATGCCGAGGTCGGCTTCCATGTCCAGGTCCGGGTCCAGCATATTTATAGGATAGCCGGTTTTAACGGTGATCATATTAAGAATTTCAGCTTTGACGGATTCCTCTGTAAAGGCTGAAGGCTGAGGGCTGAAGGCTGAAGGCGCCGGGGCCAAAACAGGCTGAGGCTTTTTTTCCGGTGTGTTTGTTGTTTTGGCTGGTACCCTAACCCCTATACCCTCTCCCCTAGCCCCTGCTTTTTTGTCCTTCACGCGCAGGGTGTTGAAGACCACTTCAAGCTCGGGTTCCGGGTCGTTTGAGATCTCGCTTAACCAGCGCCGGTAGAGGTTATTATCTTCTATGCGGGCTTCCCCCACTTTGTAGGTGCGCTGCACAAAAGACATGGCCATGTGAGAGCCGAAACCGGCCGCGAAACGCAGAGCGTATTCCAGGTCGTATTTACCGCCTTTTGAAAGGTTTATGCCGGCCAGTTCCGGGTCCGGTTCCCTGTAATTGGCGATGGGCGGGATGATGCCTGTGTTAAGCGCTCTTATGGCCACGGCGTCCTCAAGGCTGGCGCCCATGGTGTGGCCGGTAAAGCCTTTTACATTGCTTACCACCACTTTGTCCGCGGCGGAGCCGAAAGCCTTTTTAAGGGCTTTCACTTCGGCGGATGCGCTGCCGCCTCTGGCCGGGGTGTAGGTTTCATGCGACATGAACAGCGTTTTTGACGCTATCTGGTTCTTGTCAAGGCCGTAAAGGCGCTCAACTTTGGCCACGAATTTTTCCATGACTGAAGCCACATGGTCGGTGTCAAGCCGTGTGACATGATAGGCGCTGTTGGCGCTGTCGGAAAGCAATAAGCGCGCGAGCGGCTTCATTCCCCGCGCGCGCACCAGGGTTTCATCCTCTATAACAAGCGCTACCGCGGCCGAGCCCACTATCAGGCCGTGGCGCCGTTTGTCGAAAGGAAGCGCCGCTTCGGAAATATTTTCCTTTGTGGTGGCTGTGCCCGAAGCCAGAAAACCGGGCAGGGTCCATTCATTCAGGGTTTCATTTGTAATATCGTCTGCGGCTATTATCACCACGCGCTTTGCCTTGCCGGCGCGTATCCACGACTCGGCTATATGTACCGATTGTGTGGTGCTGGCGCAAGCCGCGCTTATGTGCGCGGCCGGGCCCTTGGCTCCCACCCATTGGGCGAACTGGCTGTCGCCTATGGGGATTACTTTAAGCAGGAAGTTCTGGCTGAAAGCGTAGGCGTCTTTTTTCTCTCCGGCGTGGTGAGTGCTGAAATTCTGCTCCATCCATTGTCTGAGGGACTGCTTGTCCTCCTTGCTGCTCAGGCGTGAAATTATGGAGTCGTAAACTTCCCACATCTGGTCGGGGGATTTTCCTGCGTATTTGTCCATGAAGTAGGAGGAAACCTCATTTATAAGCGATTCCATTGTGGGGAAAGCGGAGGCGAATATCACGCCTGTTTCCGAGGCAAGAGGCTCGGGCAGCGACCATTTCTCCGGCAGCCAGCCGCCTGTGGTGGTTTTCTTGTAATAGTGGGTAAGAGGCAGGCCAGCGTCTTTAAGCGCCAACACTCCGGCTCCAAGCGCCATCCTGAAAGTATTATCCATGGCCTTGGCTATGTTTTTAGGCACGCCGAATTCTTTTTCCAGGTCAAAAATGCCTTTTCTGGCGGAAAGTTTTATCGCGTCGTCCACTGAGTCTATTCTTTCTATCCGGTGGTTGCCGTCGGGGGATTTTATCACGCGTATGACGTTTTTTTCAATTTGCTTTGAGCGCCAATCAAGCGGGATGGGCTCTATCATGTTTCGGCCCTCAAGGATCTCGTCCAGGTTATGCTCCCTGAAAAGGTTGTCCAGAGTGCCTGGCGCGCCGGCCGCAATGCCGGAGAAGGCGATGTCGTTCAAATTAATACCCAGCGCCTCAACTCTGGCGCTGAGGGCTGAAGGCTGCCCATTAGAGGCTGAAGACTGAAGGCTGTAGGCTGAAGAACTGCCGCTGTTCCCTCTACCCTCTACCCTATCCCCTATACCCTGCAGTGCCCAGTTCTGATAATACGGGTTAAAGAAATTACAGCCCTTTGCCGGCAATTTTCCTTCCCAGTTCACGGGGATGCCCAGCGCCGTCATGTTAGCCAGAAGGTCGTTAAATTCTGTTATGCCTCCCCGCTTGGGGTGATTGGAGGCCAGCACAGTTATGTCGCCCTTATCCTTAAGCGTGGAGGTCGCGAAAGCGCTAAGCACGCGTTTAGGGCCGCACTCTATGAAGGTGCGTACACCCTCGGCGTACATGCGCTCGAGCTGCTTAATGAACTCGACGGGGCTAGTCATCTGCTTTATCAGCATATCGTAGATGCCCTGCGTATCCTGCGGGAAGAAGTCCGCGGTGACATTGGACAGGATCTTCATGTCGGCGGGTTTGATCGGGATGCTCTGCAGGAATTTGCGGTAGGGGCCCATCGCCGGGGCCACTATCTCGGAATGAAAAGCGTGGGACACCGGGATCTCCCCCGCTTCCACGCCCATGCCCTTGAAAAGCTGCACGGCCTGCTCAATGGCTTTGGCTTCGCCCGCTATAACGGTCTGCAGCGGGCAGTTCTTGTTGGCGCAAATGGTATAGCCGTTTATTTTTTTGAGTTGCGCTTCCACCTTCTCGTAGCTGAGGGCCACAGAGGCCATCTTGCCCGGGTCTTTAACTTTAACGCTGGCCATTTCCTTGGCGCGGCTGGTAACGGCGCGCAGGCCGTTTTCAAAGGTAAAAATACCGGCGGCTGTGGCGGCGGCGTATTCGCCCAGGCTGTGGCCTATGGCCATGTCCGGCTTTATGCCGAACTCCCGGAACAGGCGGTACATGGCTATGTCGGCCGTCATCATGGAAGGCTGGGTAAGCTGGGTCTGTTTTATAGCGGCTTCGCGCTTGGCCAGGTCTTCCTTGCTTTCGCCGGGTTTCGACCAGATGGCCTCGGTCAGGCGTATGCCTATCATTTTTTCAAGTATGACGTCGGCTTCGTTAAAGGTCTCCTGCACCACCTGGTACTTGGCGGCCAGGTCCCTCATCATGTCAACATACTGCGAGCCCTGCCCCGGGAACAGCAGGCCCACTTTGTTGTTATTGGCTGCTGTCTTGAAAGTATACACTCCTTTCAGTTTAAAATTCAGCGGCGGCGTGGGCCAGGTTTCCTCTTTGGCGTTTTTTTCCAGAAAGGCTATTTTTTCTTTCAGGTCAGCAGGCGATTTGGCCACTATGGAAACGCCCCACGCTTCGCGCGGTTTTTGGGCCAGCGGCTGGGCGATTTTTACCAGCGGGTACGTTTCGGGCCATTTTGAAATGGTCGAGGCGGAAAACTCTTTTGCGTTGTCTATCACGCCTTTTTGCGTTGGGGCCGTGAATATTACGGCCTCTCCCTGCAGGCTTGAAAAAGGAATTTTCGGGTTTTCATTAACAGCAGGCAGAGGCATAGGTTGAGGTAGAGTAATACCTTCTACTATGCCTTTGCCTATACCTGTGCCTGCAGTTGCTCCCGCAGCCCCTGCTTTTATGTAAAGCTGGTGGCCGGGGCCGGTATATTCTTCCATGGTCACATGGAAATTCGCGCCGCCGAAACCGAAGGAAGACACATTAGCCCTGCGTATCCCCTGTTTTTTCCATTCTTCCGCTTTAGTTATTATCCGGAACAGGTTTAAGTCTATGCCGGGATTGGGCTTTACACAGTTGATGGAGGGTGGCAGGGTTTTATTGTACAGCGCGAGAGCCGTTTTTGTTATGCCAACCGCGCCCGCCGCCGCTTTCGCGTGGCCTATCTGTGATTTTATGGAGGTAAGTCCTATTTTCTTAGAGCCGTCCATATGCGGGCCGAACACTTCTTTGAGCGTCTGAACTTCCGCGGCATCTCCGACCTTGGTGGCGGTGCCGTGCGCTTCCACCATATCTATCTCCGCGGGTGAGTAATCAACCTGGGCGAAAGCGTTCTCTATGGCTATGCGCTGCCCTTTGGGATTGGGCGCGGTTATGCCTTTGCCCTTCCCGTCCGAGGACGCGCCAACGGAGTTTATCAAAGCATAAATCTTATCGCCGTCGCGTATGGCGTCGGAAAGGCGTTTAAGAATGTATATGGAAACCGCCTCGGCCATTACGAAGCCGTTTGCCCTTTCGTCAAAAGTCCAGGAACCGTCCGCGGAAAGCGCCCCTATCTTGCAGAATTTAACATATGCGGGCGGCGACATCATTTCGTCGGCCCCCCCCGCCACCGCCATATCAAACTTGCCGGCGCGCAGCCCCAGCACGCAATAATCCAGCGCCGCGAGCGAGGAGGCGCAGGCCGCGTCAAGGGTCATATTCGGGCCGTTGAGGTTGAAAACATTGGCTATGCGGCCGGCCGTCACATTTGAAAGCTCTCCCGGCATGGTGTCTTCGGTTATATTCAGAATATCGCCGTCTATGCCCGCTTCGTATTCCCGCAGTATGGCTTCGCGCTTAGTTCCGTCAAGTGCGGCAAAAGTCGCGGTTTTTTTCAACATGTCTTCGTTGTAGAACTTGTAGACCCGCAGGTCGGTAAATTCTTTTCGCATGGCGCCCATGGCGTTGCCTATGACGGCCGCGGCTTTTTTGGGGTCAAACGGTTTTTTGTTGTAGCCGGAATCTTCAAGGGCCATCCTGGCGGCTTCTATGGTCATTTGCTGCAGGCGCGAGATCTGGGCGGCGGTCTGCGGAGGGATTTTGTATTTTAGGGGATCAAACTTAAAGCCTTCAATAAAGCCGCCTATCTTGGAATAGGTCTTGTCCTGGGCTTTATGATCTTCGCTGTAATACAGCTTCCAATCCCAGCGGTCAGCCGGCACTTCTCCCAGACAGTTGCGGCCTTCAAGGACATTTTTCCAAAATTCATCTTTATTCATGGCTTTGGGAGCTATTATACCCAAGCCTATAATCGCTATCTTTTCATTGTCCATTTTAATTATACCTCTATACGTTGATTTGGCCGTCCGATGGCCAGCCGCCTAAGGCGGTGTGAGAATTTGTAAACGGAACACTTATCTATTTCAGGGAATAAAACTTGTTAGCGGCGTGTAGAATCATAAGTCCATTATATTAAATAATTGCCGGATTAATCCATTCCCTAAAATTGCCGCAATTTTTGGGAGTTCTTGCACCTGCGTGCAAAGTCCTGCGGTACAGGTTACCGGTGGATTTGGGAATATTTACATCCGGGTGCCGTCAGCGGAACTAAAAAAATGCATGTGCTCGCGCTTAAAAGAGAACCAGGCGCGGGTTTGATTTGGCGGCCATTTCAGAGTGGTGGAGCAGCGGAGTGTTGCCCCGGCGGCGGTGGAAATAGCAAGCGTCGTAAGCGCCCCGGCCGGCTCGCAAAGGTCTACTGTTCCCTCTATCCAGTCCTGGCGCGGATTGGCTGATAGGTCCAGATCTTCGGGGCGGATCCCGCAGGTAAAATCTTCCAGGCCGGACTTCGGGCCGGTTAAAGCGTATCCCATAGCCTGTATTTCCCTGTTTGTCAGGATGTTCATCTGCGGCGTACCTATAAAGGTGGCGACAAAGATATTGGCCGGAGACTCGTATATCTCGTTCGGAGTGCCGACCTGCTGGATACGCCCATCCTGTAAAATCACTATTTTGTCCGACATGGTCATGGCTTCTATCTGATCGTGCGTGACATAGATAACAGTGCCCTTCACTTTCTTGAAAAGCATTCTTAGCTCGCCCCGGGTTTTATCTCTCAGTTTGGCGTCCAGGTTGCTAAGCGGCTCGTCAAGCAAAAAAACCTTTGGATTGCGGACCAGCGCGCGGGCCAGTGCGACCCTCTGCCGCTGTCCGCCGCTAAGCGCGCGGGGCTTGCGCGCAAGCAATCCCTCAAGGCCGAGCATTTCGGTTGTGGCTTTTACGCGGGCTTCAATCTCAGGTTTGGCTATTTTTCTAAGCCTCAGGCCCAGTGAAATGTTATCTTCAACCGAAAAATGCGGATATAAAGCGTAATTCTGGAACACAAAAGCCATGTCCCTGTCGCGCGGGGCTACCCGGCACATATCGTTCCCCGCAATCGTCACCTTGCCGGATGTCTGCTCCTCCAGCCCGGCTATTATCCTGAGCAGGGTAGTTTTCCCGCAGCCGGAAGGCCCCAGCAGCGAAACGAATTCAGTGTCTTTGACCGCAAACGAAATATCATGCAAAACAGGGTGCGCGGCGCCCTCAAAGGTCTTTGAAATATTGGTCAGTTCAACTTCAGCCATAAAAGAGACTCCTTGGTTAGCTTTGGTGACTGCTCAGGTTCACGGTTCAGCGGTTCAACGGTTAAATCCGGGGACACAAAGAAGACCATTGGGAAAATGACCTTTAACTAACCGTGAACTGTGAACCTTGAACCATTGAACCTCTCTTCTGAACCTCTCCACTTAAACATAAATCTTCAATTTCCCGCCAGTGCAGCCCGGCTTGTGCCGTATTTTAATCAATACGCCCGTGTCGCGCCTGTGCACGGCGGCTTTGGCACCTTCCGCTATGACGGCGGAAACGTTTACTCCCGTAAGGTCTATCATATCTGTTTCCACGGACGCCGTATTATAATTGATTTCCAGGCCGCGGTCCATGTAGTTAATTGAGGTGATTTCGCAGGTGGCGCAGCGGATCATTCCGCCGATTTTCAACTTGTAATGAAGGGGAACTATAACGGCGGACCTGTTCCGCATTAGCAACGGAAATCCTATTTTGTCACTGTTGAAATCCGCCGTGATCCGGCCCGGGGTCACATCGTCATGGTAGTTTGCGACAAGCAGGAATCCGGATTCCGCGTCCCTGCGCAGCATTGTAATCAGGTCGTAGCCGCCTGTTTCCACGCTTTTACGCACACCGAGCTCGCGGCAAACGGCGTCAAAAGCGGGCTTGAAATAGTCAAATTTATCCGAAAAATGGAAACCCAGCAGGCACAGCGAGCCTTTGCCAACCCGGCGCACTATCCCGCACGGTTTATTTTTATAAACCGCTATTACTTTATCGTCGGGCAGTAAGTTGCCGAAGATATTTATATCCTGGTTGTGCAGGTAGGTTTCATTGCCGAGAAACTCTATAGTGCGGACTTTGCCGACTTTTTCAGCCTTTAGTCCGAGGGAGTCAAGGAACGGCGAACAGGGCTTCCAACCTTCGTCCACAAGAAGGGCCTCGCCGCAAAAAAGCAGTTTTCCTCCGGTATTCACATAGGTAAAAAGCTTCCGCTGGGAAGCCGCGTCCATAAACATGGTTGAGAAAACCGCCAGCGCAGGCGCCTTGATAGCCGGGGTCTTCTGAATGTCAATCAGGCCGGTCTGGTATCCTGAAAGATATGCCTGGCGTGCCAGGCCGTCAAAGAAAAACTCGTTACGCAGCGCGAATATCCTGTCGGCCATGGGGCCGTCAAGGTACTCGGTATTGTAGTACCCGCTGTAAAAACCTAGGTCCAGATCTGCCACCGGCGGCATCTCCGCGGCGGTAGCGCCTATTCCATTTATAAATTCCCCGAACCCAGCCAGGCTTTTGAAATGGCTGCGCAGCCGCCCGTCGGAAGCCACCGGGGCCTGCCACTCATGGTAAAGGCCGAACTGGCCCACCCCGCCCTGGTTGGTACCGCCTGCGAACATGTAGCAGTTAAGGCCGTTAACGCCGCTCATAAAAGTGGTTTTCAGATTTAATTCCACATCGGCCGGGTAAAGCCTGGGCTTATCGCTTAAGACGCCAGTCTGTAATTCGGCGCATATTACTGGCGAACCCTTAGGCGTTATGCTCCTGACCACGGCGGATGTTATTGGGATGTCGTGAAAATTTTCGTAATCCAGGCGGCGCATCTGGTACGCACCCCCGAAGATGACCCCCGGCACTTTTTCGGCAAATTTTCCGAATTTTATCGTGGTAGTCGGGGAATATATCCCGCGGCCGCGCAGATCATAATCGTAAAACTGAGGTATATTGGCCAGCACGGGCGTACGGACTCCCATTTTTTTCACCATGAAATGGAGCTTTTCAAAATAAACGGCGTAATATTCCTTGTAGTAATCCCCCCAGTCCAGCAGGCAGTGGAGATTTGCCTCCTCCAGCTTATTGGAGGGCTGTTTAATGGCTAAAAAGTCCTTATAGCGGGAGCTATACGCTGAATTAAGCTTACCTATGCTGCCGTATCTTTTTTTAAGGAAGTCCCGGTACATACGGTCGGAATAGGAGGCGTAGTCGCCTATCTTGCCGAGCCAGTTTATCATTCCTATCTCGTTGCAGAGCTGGAAGAAGAGGATATTGCCGGCGGGGTACTGCGACGGGGTAAGCATGGGCACCAGTTTTTCATACCAGGCCCGCACCTTGGCCAGGAATTTGGGACTGTTATAGGCGGGCGGAGCCTGGTGGTGTATGGTCTTGCCCTCGTTGGCGGCCAGGAAGACTTCCGGATATTTTTCGGAAAGCCAGTCTGGCAGCCCCTCATTCATCATCTCACCGTTTGAAACCGGGCCGATGCGCGGAATAAAGAAAAGGCCGCTTTCAGAGACCAGCCGTAAAAATTTTTCAAGATTCCTGCGAGGATGGGTTTTCCCGTTAAAATCAAACACCCCCTCTTTAACTTCATGCCAGCGCCAGGGTATATAGGAGGCGACTGTATTGAGGCCGGCTTCTTTGGCTCGTGCGAGCCGGTCGGGCCAGTATGCGGGGTCGCACCTGAAGTAGTGGAATTCCCCCGAGTAAATAAACGTTGGTTTGCCGTCCAGGATAAAATTTCCGCCGCGCATTTCAGGAATAGTTATAGGTTTCACAGGGTCTCCGTTTTTAAGATTGTCAGGTTCACAGTTCACGGTTCAAGGTTATTTTTTTACGATCTTCTTGTGTTCACTGGTTTTCAATCGCTGAACCACTGAACCGTGAACCTTTAGACCTGAGTAGTAACCTTGATCGTATACTTTTCACTCACCACCCCAACCGGCTTCTCCACGGTTATGCGGGTTTTTCGTCCGCGCACCAGCCGCTCCATTGTAAACCCGCTCCAGTGCGCTGGCAGTTTGGGGTCTACCACCAGCCTGCCGTTTTCTACGCGCACACCCAGCAGCCGTTCCGTTATACATTTAAACAGCCAGGCGGAAGAACCGCTGTACCAGGTCCACGCGCCTTTACCTTCGTTAATGGATTCAGGGCCTTCTATATTGCCGGGGGTAACATAAGGTTCGCCTTTGTATTTATCGGGATCTTTCATAGACAGCAAGGGCGGACACAGCCGGGCCACGGTATCGTAAACCTTTTCGGTATTGCCGGCCAGCGCTTGCGCCCATATTGCCCAGGTAGCCGCATGTGTATAAACGCCGCCGTTTTCCCGGATCCCGGGCGCGTAGCGGGTAAGATAACCGATATTTTTATCCACCACCGAATATGCCGGTGTAAACAGCAGCACGCCGTAATCGCGGTAAAGCCGGTCCTCGGTGACGGCCAGCAGTTTTTTAGCCTGTGCCCCCTCCACCACCCCGCTTATCACCGCCCAAGTCTGGGGGTTTAGATGTATCTTTCCCTGCTTGCATGAATTGATTCCCAGCACCTCGCCGCTGTCTTTCGTGGCGAGCATGAACCATTTTCCATCGAAAGCGTGTTTCAATAGGGCTTCCTTCAGCTTTCGGGACTCGATAGTGTAGCGCAAAGCCCGTTTGGTGTCTTTATCCGTCTTGGCGCAGATTTCCGCGAAAGAATTAAGCACGGTCACAAAGAATTGCGCCAGCCACATGGACTCGCCTTTCCACTTTACCCCGACACCATTCAGACCGTCGTTCCAGTCGCCCTCGCCCATAAGCGTAAGCCCGCGCGGGCTCAGGCGTTTTAAAACCCGCTCTATGGAAGCCAGGCAGTGCTCATAAATAGTTCCGCTGCCGCCATCGTAGTAAGGGGCTTTTTCTTTAAGGATTCTATAATCCGCTGTTTCGTGCAGGTAGTTCGCGACTACGAACGGGAGCCACAACAGATCGTCGGAGATATCGGTGAAACGCCCCTCCTCCGAGATCGGGTGCCACCAGTGGTGCACAGTGCCGTCTTTTTTCTGGTGGGCTGAATGCATTTTTATCTGGGCTTTGGTTTTGGCTGGTTCAAGCGGCAGGTAGATCTGGCTGTCCTGTAACTGGTCCCTGAAGCCGAACGCGCCGCCGCATTGATAATAGGCGGTTCTACCGAGCATCCGGCAGGAGATAGTCTGGTATTTCAGCCAGTAATTTACCAAAGCGTCTATGGCGGGCTCAGGCGTTTTGACCTTAAACCTGTTGCATAGCTCAAGCCAGTGTTCTTTGGTCTCTTCCAGCAGCGCCCGTGGCTTCTTAAGCGCTTTCATATACGCCTGGTAGTCTTTGTTGAAAGTGTCTTTTTTTAACGCTCCCAGCATGAAATTAATTTCTTTGGAGGCTCCAGCTGGAAGCTCTAAATCAAATTTCATTGAAACCACCGGTTCAAAACCCATGCCGGTGCGCCCGGACAAGGAGCCACCATGCTTCAAGATACGCGCGTCATGCCAGGAGTTATATGCACCGAATATTTCTTCTTTGTCGCAGGTGAACGAGGAGGGCTTGGCGTTGGACGCAAAAAGGCAGGTGAACGGCCAGCCCTTGTTCCAGCCGGCGTCGCCCGGAAGCGGCGCGGTCCAAAGATTTGAGTCGGCCAGCACGGCGTTGGTTTTTTTATCAAAGCGCGTTTTTACAAAAAGATTGTGGAATTCTCTGTGCCAGTCTGGGAAAACTCCCAGCAGCAGTTCAAGATAGCTGACAAGTGAAATATTGCGGTTTTTGCCAGAAATATTTTTCAACTTGAGCGTCCAAACCTCGCAATCCATTCCCTGCGGCACGAAGATAGTCCATTCAGCCTCTATTCCAAAGGCTTGTGTGTTGAAAACCGTATAACCCATGCTGTGAACGCAGCTGTATTTCTGAAAAGCCGGTTTGAGCGGCTGCGGAGTTATAGACCAGGAACGCCCAGTGTCGTTGTCGCGCAGCAACAGGAATTTGCCGCAATGGTCGCCCACCGTGTCCTGCTGCCAGCGGGTTATCCGGTTAAGCATGGAATGTTCAAGCCAAGAGTATCCCCCGCCGGCCTGAGAAATTGTTACTCCCCACCGGCCGTTAGAGATAACATTTATCCAGGGTCTAGGCGTGCGCCAGTTGGTAATAGTGTAGGAAGCACCCCCATCCGAAAAATACCCATATTTATTTTTAAGCATTTTTATTTATTTCCTATTCCGTATTGTTGTGTTTTGCACGGTAAAAAAAGGCTGTTTTTTTCTTCAATTTTAATCCCAATACATTTAAATCTTCGAATCAGTATTCACCCAGTAATCGGCCATTACTTCGGCTTGTTTCATCACAGTGTCTACGGCCTTTTGCTGTTTATCGGGCGGGTAGCCGTATTTATTCAGGGTGCGGCGGACTATTACCATGAGCTTGGCGCGGGCGCTTTCTTTCATGGTCCAGTCTATGGTGGCGTTCTTGCGGACTTTGTTCGCGATTTCACGGGCTATAACCTTTAGCGTTTCGTCCCCCAATGCAACCACAGCGCTATCATTTACTTCAAGCGCGGAGTAAAAAGCAAATTCATCTTTGGTCAACTTTAATTTTTCAGCCAAGCCGTCAACGGAGCGAATCTCTCTGGCTATTGAGATCAACTCTTCTATGATTTCGGCGGTGGACAAAAGATTGTTCTGGTATTTCTTGATAGAGGCTTCAAGCATTTCCAGAAGGTTCTTACCTTTTGTGATGTTAAATTTTAATCGCGCGCGGATTTCATCATTCAGGATTTTCTTTAGAAGCTCAACCCCGAGGTTTTTGTGCGCCATCTCTTTCACATCTTGCAGGAATTCCTCTGAAAGCAGTGAGATGTCGGGCTTTTTTATCCCGGCGGCGTCAAAGATGTCCACGACCTCGGTTGAGGCTACGGATTGGTTCACAATCTGGCGTATGGCGGTCTCGTAATTCTTTCTCCCATCAGTCTCGCCGTCGCCTTCAAATTTAACAAGCCGTGCACGCACTGACTGAAAAAAGGCTATCTCGTCGCTCAAATCAAGCGCGTCTTCATGCGGGACGGCCAGGGCGAAAAGCTTTGAAAGGGCGGTGGACTCTTTAATAAAACGGTCTTTGCCGTGCTCTTTGGCAAGAACAAATTCTTCGGTCTGAAGGATAAGAGAAAGCCGCTCGGACGTGCCCACGGCAAAAAAGCGCATATAATCAAAGCCGTGGAACATCTGGCGCACGACCTCTATTTTTTCAAGCAGCATTTCTAAAGCTTTCTGCATGGTTTCGGCGTGGTCGCCTTTCCCGCCAGAGCCGGCATAAAACGCGAGGGCCTCTTTAAGGGCGGTGCCGATGCCGATGTAATCCACCACAAGGCCGCCGGGCTTATCCAGGAAAACGCGGTTCACGCGGGCTATAGCCTGCATGAGGGTATGCCGCTTCATTAATTTATCGATGTAGAGGGTGTGCAGGCAGGGCACATCGAAGCCGGTCAGCCACATATCGCGCACAATAACCAGTTTCAGCGGATCTTTAGGGTCCTTCATGCGCTCGGCCAGCATTCCACGGCTTTCCTTGTTGGTTCTGTGATGGGCCGGGATAACAAGGCTGTCGGGATCTTCCGGGTCAAACTCCATTTTATCGGAGGAGGATGAAGTCATTACTACTTTCAGCGCCCCTGCTTTTAAATCTTCGCTGTGCCACTGCGGCCTTAGCGCGACAATCTCACCGTAAAGCGCCACGGCTATACGGCGACTCATTGCCACTATCATGGCCTTGCCTTCAAAAACTTCTGAACGCTTTTCATAATGCGCCACAATATCCCTGGCAAGATTCTTTAGCCGCTCGGGGTGGCCGACAATCGCTTCAAGTTTTGTCCATTTAACTTTAGCCTTCTGTGTTTCGGTGGCGCCATCGTCCGTCATTTCTTTTTCAAAATCCTCTATCAGCTTGCGGCCGTTTTCCGTAAGGTTAACCTTAGCCAGGCGGCTCTCGTAGTAAATCTTAACCGTTGCGCCGTCATCCACGGACTGGGCAATGTCATATTTATCAATGTAATTGCCAAACACAGCCGGGGTGTTGATGTCCGTGCTTTCCACCGGAGTGCCGGTAAAGCCTATAAAGGTGGCGTTGGGGATGGCGTCCCGCAGGTACTTGGCAAAACCGTATGCCTTGCGTGTGCCGGTAACATTGCCATCTTTATCCTTGGTATCAATAAATTTAGTCTCAAAGCCGTACTGTGTGCGGTGGGCCTCATCAGCTATTACTATGATATTTCTTCTTGTTGACAGACATGGCATCGAAGAAATATCACCCTCACCCCGGCCCTCTCCCAGTGGGAGAGGGTGGCTCGCAGAGCCGGGTGAGGGTGCAGAAGGTGCAAACTTCTGCATGGTGGTAAACACTATGCCGCCGGAGGCCACTTTTAGCAGGGCTTTCAAATTTTCGCGGGAATCCGCCTGTACCGGCTTTTGGCCTAACAGGCTTGAGGAGGCGGCAAAGGTATCAAAAAGCTGCTGGTCGAGGTCGTTACGGTCGGTAATTACAACAATGGTAGGGTTATTCAGGTTGCGTATCAACTTACCAGCGTAGAAAACCATGGAAAGACTTTTACCCGAGCCCTGTGTGTGCCATATTACGCCAGCCTTGCGGTTGGCGTAACCCTCACCCCGGCCCTCTCCCAGTGGGAGAGGGTGGCTCGCAGAGCCGGGTGAGGGTGCAGAAGATATAACCTTCTGCATGAGGGGAGAGGGATGGGCGGAAAAAGAGGCGATTGACTGCAATACTGTGGGAATATTCTCAAGAATATCGGTGTTTGTAAAACGCAAAACCCTGTTTCCCAAGCTTTTTAACCAGGCATCTCTTGTGGAATCTTTTTTAGATTGAGAAGGGATATTGTGAACGCTGCCATCCAGTTCAACAACTAGTTTTAATTCATTGCAATAGAAATCCGCAATATAGTCCCCAATCTGGTGCTGGCGGCGGAATTTTAATCCCTGTAATTTCTTATCCCGCAGAAGCTCCCACATGACCTCTTCTACCGGAGTCTGCTTTTTCCGCAACTCCCTGGCTTCTGTAACCAATCCGGAGAAATCCAACCCGCCGCGATAGTTCTTTCCCTCTCCCTCTGGGAGAGGGGCCAGGGGTGAGGGTCGCGGCTCAAGTATGCCCATAGCACGGCGCGTAGAAACCAAAGCCGCGTTGACAGCGTAGTATTGGTGATAGGCGGCGATCTTTTTTACGGTTTCAATCTGCGTAAGGCCGGTTTTGGCATCTATTTTTTTATATTTCTCAAAAACGATAAAGTTGCGTATCAGGTCCAGCAGGGTTGCCTTGTTGAACATTCCGTTAATAAGCACTTCAAGCTGGCTTACATGGCCGGGGGATTCTTTTTTACCGTCAACTGTCTTCCAGGCCTGGAACCGGCTGAAAGGTGCGGATAAGGTTCCGGCTTTTGCCTCCAAGCCGTCGGAAATAACGCAAAAAGCATTGTAAAAGAATAGCGACGGAATAACTATTTTATAGGTTTGTATCTGGTCGTAGGCTTTCCTTATAGTAGCGTTGGCGTCGGCCGGGTTTTTAAGCTCTATAACCACCAGCGGCAGGCCGTTTACGTACAGGATTATATCCGTCCTCTTGTTTTGGTTGCGCTCAATAATAGTGAACTGATTGATGGAAAAGAAAACGTTGTTTTCCGGGTTCTGAAAATCCACCAGCCAAACCCGCTCGCCGCGATCCTGCCCATCTTTACGCACGGTAACGGGCACGCCCTCAGCCAGCAGCTTATGAAAATTCTCATTAGCGTCAATAAGCTGCGGTGAATAAACAGACAGCACCGCCTTTAATGCTTCCTGCCTGGCGGCTGCCGGGATTTCAGGGTTCAGGCGCTCTATGGCCTCTTCAAGTGTGCTTTTTAAAACGACATCCCCATAACTTTCGCGTTTTTCTGGTTCCCCAAACGGCACAGACGGCTCGGCAGTAAAAAGTCCGTCCGTGACCTCCACATCCGGCGCAATAGACGGCCCCGGAATATAGGAAAACCCAAGCCGCTTTAGCTCATCAAGCGAGAATGTTTCAATTTCGGATTCAGTGAAGGCTGGCATTAACAGGCCCCGGATGTGGCAGGGAACATCGCTTTTATTCCGGAAAGAAAAACCTGAAAACTTTTTGACCTGTTATTTTCCGGGACCATGTGATTCGAAATTTCCTCCGCCGCTTCAATCTTAGGCAGACCGGCTGCGAAATATCCCGCGTTTTGAAGCACCTTTTCAAGCTTTTCCCAAGTCCCCCCAGTAATTGCATCGGAATCGCGGTATCCTTTGCGTACGGCCAAGGTTTTCGGCACCCCCGGATAAGCCGCCACCAGAGCCGGAACGTCGCCAAAAAACCATGCTTCAAGCTCTTCCACGGCTATACGGTTTAAAACCTGGAAATTTCCAGAATTAGCAGGTTTTGTGGTAAGCCCGGCCCGGCTTGCGGCGGATTCCATTGTGCTTTTTATCTCCGCACAATTCCCCCTGTCTTCGTCCGTGAGTACGACTATTTTCCAATCGGCTGGAATCCAGGTTTTATAGCCGCGCAGGCGGTCGGGAAGCTTCTTCAGCAAATCGGATTTTCCGTTATACGGATGTATTTTGAATCCGACCCCGGCCGGCAAAATCTTAGGCAGAAGAACATTAAGGGCCGCTTCCGCCGAAGGCTCTTCAACAAGAAACTCTATATGAGACGTCATAAAATTCCCTATTTTTTATCAGTTTCGGGCGCACCGGAATTTCTAAGAGGATCGCCGAATTCGAAATGGCCTTCCATCCACAAATCGCCAAGGGACGCCCCGGCATTCACAAAACCCTTAATTCCCTGCATTGCTGCGGCATTTTTTGCCTGGGTATAGCCGTTCCTGTCCCTGTACAAAATCCAAAGTTCTTTTGGGTTTATTCCACTCACAAAATGGGGAGAGTGCGTGGTAATCATAAGCTGTGATGACGCCGCAGACTTGCGGCATTCTTCCGCCAAACCCACCAAGAGGCGCGGATGCAACTGATTTTCAGGTTCCTCAATTCCGATAAGCTGCGGCGGTTCCGGATCGTGCAGTAATGTAAGATAGGCCAGCATTTTCAAAGTGCCGTCCGAAGCGAATTTTGAGAGTATCGGCCTCTCAAATGGAGCGTCCTTGATTTGAAGCAGAAGCTGTCCGTTGGGCATGGGCTCCGCATCAACTCTTTCAAGACGGGGGATTCTAGCCGATAGAATTTTCAATATTTCATTCAACCTGTCCGGGTATTGCTCTTTTAAATATTGGATAACATTAGGCAGGTTATCCCCGTCATAAGAGAGGCGCTCTTGCGGTCCCGCGTCAGGGGTTCCGCGCGTGTTGTCCGCTGTCAGATATGACAAATACCAGCCGGTTATAAAGCGGCGCAGCGCGCTGACGCGCGGATGTTTTGTAAATTGGCCAAGAGTATTTACGGCCAGCATTTCGCGCGATTCCAGGCTTTCTTCAATACGCTCGGCTGTGGCATCCGGTTCATCGCCGGAAACAACTTCTCCGGAGCCTTTTTTGAAGTTTAAGAACCTAAATGGATAGGCCGGCGCTTTACGCACCCAGCTAAGCCACTCTTCAGCCACAAACGGGCCCTTTGAGTCTTCATCTATGGCAAGATGATAGGTTATAACAGGAGTCTTGGGTTTCTCGCGGTATTTAATTTCAATAACAATCGGGCCATCTTGGCCGCGGGTTCTTAATTCTTTAAACCGGCCGCGCTTGTCCCAGGCCTTTCGCAAGCCCACCGAAAAGCATTCCGAGAGAAAAGCGAACACATCAAATATTGTGGATTTACCACTGCCGTTCGGACCTAAAAAGACGGTAAGCGGCGTGAGGTTCTTCAATTCAATATTTTTAAGCGCCCGATAATTCTGCACACTTAAAAATTCAATGCGCGGGACTGTGTTGTCTGCTTGTTTTAAAACTTTCATATAAAACTCCTTATGAATATTGTGCAATATTTGACAGTAAAAACTAAGTCGCTTTGCCTGTCCATCTGGGAAGGCGTTTTCTTTTTAAGGATACTTTACTTGATTTCCGTTTTCTCATCCGCCCCGGGAGTTCCCCGGCTGCTGGCTTTTTTGCGCTTTTTCGGCGCGAGCGCTTTGCTTTTACCCTGGCGGCGGTACAGGGACCGGCGGTCCCAGGCGCCGGAGCTTCGGCCGCCGTCCCGGTAGTTTGCAGCTCTATTCCGAAGACGTCGTTGATCTCCGCTGTTGAAAGCGTGGCGTGGTCCGCACCGGTTTTTGTTCCGGTCAGGGCCGTTACTGCGGAGGAGCCGCTTACCAGGTCCTGGTGGCTCACATGCCGCAGCAGGAACAGCAGTTCAGGCTTTTCGTCAAGCCTCGCGCCCACTCCGTAAAGCGCCGCCGCCACGTGCTTGCACATCTCCGCCCAGTCCGGGCACGAACAATCCAGCTTTATCTCTTTCGGCGAGGGAAACAAACCCAGGTTCCGGCGCGTCATAATTTCCATCACCCTCTGCGAAAGCTTCCCGCCGAGCAGTTCCATAAGGGAGCCTATGCCCCCCGCGCATTCCCGGCACAGGGCTTTCCAGCACTCCTGCCTGACCGGCGCTATGGCTATTTTAACCGTGTACAGCCGCGAGCCGCTGACCAGCGCCTCAATTTCTCCCTGCCGTATCTCCAGGTGGATTACGGACCCGTTGCGCACATATGTACGCCCGCGCGGCATTCTGTTGGAGTAGTCGCTGTAGGATTCCAGGTTGTCACACCACGCCTTGCCCCAAAAAGACCGGGCGATGGCCTTTCCCTCCAGCCTGACCGGCGCCTGGGTTCCCCCGCTCTTAAATCGTTTCGCGGCGGCCTTTTCCGCGCGGCGGCGCCTCTCATCCGCGCTCACATACGGTTTGTAGTAATAATCCGAACGTCCCCACCAGCCCATAGTCTTCTCCTTATTGCGTTTCTCCGGCGCGGTTGATGTCGAGCGCCACGAATTTAAGCAGTTCCCTGTTGTTCATTTCCGTAAGCAGTGTTTCCCCGCTCCCGCCGATCACACTGTCCGCCAGGCGCGCCTTATCGGTCAGCATTTCGTCAATGCGCTCTTCGAGCGTGCCCCGGCATACGAACTTATGCACCAGCACGTTGCGCTTCTGCCCTATGCGGAAGGCCCTGTCCGTAGCCTGGT
Source organism: Elusimicrobiota bacterium (assembly GCA_003450815.1). Taxonomy (GTDB): domain Bacteria; phylum Elusimicrobiota; class Elusimicrobia; order Elusimicrobiales; family UBA9959; genus UBA9634. The sequence goes on from DMES01000056.1 coordinate 23,538, forward strand.
TTTCCACGGCCGGGTTCCACCAGCGGTCAAAGTGTATTACATGCGAAGCCTCCGTCAGGTTAAGGCCGGAGCCGCCCGCCTTAGTGGTAAGCACAAAAAAAGGCGGGCCGTTCTCGGCCTGGAAAGCGTTCACAAGGCCCCGGCGGGCTTTTACCGGCGTTCCGCCGTGCAGCGCCAGCCCCGCCCGCCCGAATATTCCGGAGAGGTACTCAAGGAGCGGCCCGGTCATCTCCCGGTACTGCGTGAACACCAGCGCCTTTTCCTGTCGGGAGGCTATCTCCTCGGCTATCTGGCGCAGGCGCTGGAACTTTCCGCTTTCGGCCTCCGCGTAGCCCCCGTCACGCAGCCAGTGCGACGGATGGTTGCAGATTTGCTTGAAGCGCATAAGGTAAGACAGCACCAGGCCGCGGCGCGCCATCCCTTCCACATTTTCCACCTTTTCAGCCAGTTCGCGTACGGCCTGCGCATAAAGAGCGGCCTGTTTAGGCGCCAGCCCGCAATATGCCTTCACTTCCGTCTTCTCCGGCAGGTCGCTGATAACGCTTTTATCCGTCTTCATCCGGCGCAGTATATACGGCTTGACCAGCGCGCGCAGCGCCCCCGGCGCGCCGCCGTCGTGTGTTCCGGACTTTATAAATTCGGCAAATTTCACGGCGGAGCCCAGCAGGCCGGGGTTGAGAAAGTCAAAGATTGACCACAGGTCGCCAAGGCGGTTTTCAACCGGGGTGCCGGTCAGCACAAGGCGTTGCGAGCACTTAAGCTCTTTAACCGCGCGCGTCTGCCGAGCGGCGGGATTTTTTATGGCCTGCGCCTCGTCCAGGGCCACCACGTCCCAGCGGTTTTTGCGCAAACTCTCCAACCTTGCAACAAGCCCGTAGGTGGTCAGGACCAGGTCGCAGCCGGCCGCGGCCTTGCCTGCGTCTTTCTGGACGGCCTTCCAGTCCTCCGGGGACAATTCAGAGGGGTGCAGGATACGGTATTTAAGCCCCGGGGCGAAGCGCAGAATCTCCGCCCGCCAGTTGGCCAGCAGCGACGCCGGCGCGACAAGCAGGCTGGGATCGGCTTTGCGGCTCCGCGCCTTGCGCGCCAGTAGCAGCGCCAGCGCCTGGACGGTTTTTCCAAGGCCCATATCGTCGGCCAGGCAGGCGCCAAGTCCGAGCTCCGTCATAAACCGCAGCCAGCCCACGCCCGTTTTCTGGTAAGGGCGCAGCTCCGCCAGAAGTCCCGGAGTCGCCGGCGGCTCGCCATATTTGCCGGGCTCGCGCAACCTTGCCAGAGTATCTTCCAGCCAGGCGCCGGCTTTGAGCCCGCTCCATTCCCTTACCGCCGCGTCGGTCGTGCCGTCTTCGGACACGCCGCCGAAGTCCGCGCCGGAAAGCATGCGCATGGCTTCGGCAAGGGAAACGCCCTCCCCGGCCGAAAGTTTTATGCTCTCCCATTGCTCAAGCGCGGCCCTGAGTTTTTCGGGATCGGCTTCCACCCAGCGCCCGCGTATCAGCGCCAGCCCGCCGGAAGCTTTCATCAGCGCTTCCCAGTCCGCGTCCGTCAGCGGTTCTCCGTCCAGGCTCTTTTCCACCTTAAAATCCAGCAGGGTATTAAGTCCCAGCGCCGCGCCAGCCGCGTTACCCAGCCTGACGTTCACCCGCGCCCTCGGGGCCTGGCCCGCCCGCCACCAGTCCGGCAGGCGCACCACAACCCCGCCCTCCGCCAGAATGGGCGCTTCCTTAAGAAAGCGGTACGCCTGCGGCGGCGTCCATGCCAGAGGCTTAAACAGCGCGCCGGTCTCCACCAGTTCTCGGGCCAGCGCGCTTTTCTCCGCCGCCGCGTGCACAGGTGACAGAAGACGCAGCAGCGCCGCCTTGTTGCTTTTCCCCGCGTATTCGTTAAGCGCCTCAGCCAGCGGCTGATACTTTACCCGGCCATGCCCCGATACCCCTGCGGCGTAAGTGGCCATGAAGGCGAACGGATAGCTTTCGTTTTTGCGGTTCTCGGCCAGATGGAAAACCACACGGCCAACTGAATGCCAGGCGGGGTTCAGGGACTTTATAAATTCCGCCGGCCCGCCCGTGTGGACGGCGGCTTCAGCCCTGACATACGCGTCCAGCGAGTTCCAGGCAGTCGTCAGGGCTTCCGGGGTGAGATACTCGCCGCCTTTCATCGGGGGCAGGCGCTCAAGCCAGGATCGGATTTCGTCCTCCGGAGCGGGTAAGGCGGCCGGCATTTCCGTTGTCCCGGGCGCAGCACCCTGACAGAAAAGCGAAAGATACCGTCGCCCCAGTTCCCGCCAGAACGAGACGTGCGCTGGAAGGGGCGTATCCAGTTCCCGCGAAATCAGGTGCAACAGCCCCTGCGCGCTCCCCAGCGAAAAAGCCTTTTCAGTGCGCTCCGCCGCCTTGGCGTCCGGCCAGGCCTCATCCCCGCCGGAGGCGTCCCAGTACAAATGCCCGCGCGGATTCACCGCTATTGCCGGGGTTAATATGAGATCAGGCATAAGCTGAAATTTACGGCTGCTGAAAGTCCACAGGGCAAATCCGCTTACCCCGGTCCTGGCCGTCTTTGCGCACGGTAACGGGTACGCCCTCGGCCAGCATTTTATGAAATGCCTTATTGGCGGCAATAAACTGCGGAGAATAAACGGACAGCACAGCCTTTAAGGCTTCCTGCATGGCTGCGGCCGGGATTTCAGGGTTTAGGCGTTCTATGGCCTCTTCCAGAGTGCTCTTTAAAACGACATCCCAATAGCTTTCTCGTTTTTCGGGTTCCCTAAACGGCACAGAAGGCTCGGCGGTAAAAAGCTCTTCCGTAGTCTCAACATCCGGCGCAATAGACGGCCCCGGAATATAAGAAAAACCAAGTTGCTTCAGCTCATCAAGAGAACAAGTCTCAATTTCAGATTCTGTGAATGCCGGCATAAGAATGTAACTGTTTACACTTGCAGTCTGCTATCAATCTGCTATAATATCACTAGCTCATCTACTTATGTAGAAGGAGTAACGGAGCCGTCCGAAAGGGCGGCTCTCGCCATTTTATAGGCTTGATACTCTGCTTCTAGTTTTCGTTTACTATGATTCTGAGTAACAGGATAAGCCGTCATGAATAGAATGTAGCCCGTTCGCGCTCTTAAAACCACAAGGTATTCTTTTTCTTCAAACCAAATACATATTCCCGTTTCACTTCCTCTGCGATTCTGCCAGATTTTAATGCCTGGATGGGTATTATGCTCAATTACGGCTTTGGGCCAGCGGATTCGTTCACACCGCCGAAGATCTGGGATCCGATGTTCCTCAGAAGAACCTTCACTTATTATGTGCCAAAAAGTAGCCTCTTTCCCTTGTATAAAAGGATGCTTTTTAACCATCAGTCTGACGCCATTATAAACCGGCTTACTCTTCATAAAGTAGGCTTCATAGTGCCTGTATAACTCGGCGAGATAATTGTCCCAATTACCGCCAAAATTATCAAGCAGCAGCAAATCCGGAAGCCAAGAAGGACTCATAATACGGAACCCTGCCAGTGGAACAGATTAAACTTGGCCACTCGCGGCAGCGTATTTCGCGTGAAATCTAGGCCAGATTTTTGCCGGATATGCATTATTAACTGGCTTTTTGCGTTACTCCCTAACGGATAATGCTTGGAATATTGAAGCGCCCCTATTAAAATATCCACCAACTGAAACAGTGCGACATCATCGGATTTCACCGCCTGCACTCTTTCAACCATTTTTCGGTTAAAATCGTAATTGGCGTTTGTTAAAACCTCATGAAGTTTTTGGATTTTGGCTCCGCTCCTGGAGTCTTTAACATCTAAGTAGATTCTATATTTACTTCCCTCTTCAAAAATTACATTCAGGAGCCGGAAATACATTTTATAATACCAGTCATCATGCGTCTGATTGAAACCTGCATGGTTCAGATTCTTTTTGTCCGCAATTATCGCCCGGAAATGTAAATCATTCTCACCAAAAAAGTAGTCCACAAGGGCAGAACAGCATTTTAAGGTGAACCCATCCACCCTAACCCACTTTATCTCAAAGTCCGGGGCCAGCGCATGAGCCTGTTTAATTTCACGAATCTTTTTGAACATATCCTGCGCCTTTGCCGTTGGGCACCAAATCGCGCCCATTACCATATATTTTTTGCCATCATTTTCAAGATGACAACTTTCGTCGCAGTAAATATTAAATGTGTCTGGCATAATTAACCCAATCCTTTGTTTTTAAAAAACCAAGCCGCTTTAGCTCATCAAGAGAAAAAGTCTCTATTTCAGATTCGGTGAAGACTGTCATGTGGTAATCGTGATTTTCCCTGATTGAGATTGAAAAAGCTGATAATTTTTACCGGTTAATCTATTCAAATGATATGGCAAACCTTTCCCTAAAACATGAGATTTCCTGCCATTAAATCCAAAACTGCTGGACACTTGCTCATTAGTATTAAAGGCATCCAACAAATCCCTCTCTTGCTGTGGCGAAAGTTTATCTATGGAGGGCAGTATTTCGGCGAGAGCATTACCATTATCAAAATTTTCACAGTTCTTGATGGCTATAATAAGCGCATTCACCATCCGTTCATGTTTTGCCAAGATTTTTACTATTTCTTTAGCGGTAGTCATCCAAGAACAAGATAACGCCTGAAATTTGCCAATAAATCCGTAAGGATCTTTTCCCAATTTTACAGGAACAATCGGCACGCCACGGGCAAATGCAAATCCCATTTCTTGATCGGTCCAAAGACTATCATGGAAGCCATCGGTTAACAAAGCAACAAAAGCATCCATTGAGTCGAGAGCATTTTCGATTTCAATTTGCCATTCCTTCGTGGGATGAATGTCTTCATGCGCAACAAAACAAGATATTCCATAAAGCTTTAATTCTTCTTTTAATACCGCCACTTCCTTTTTGACTTCTGATTTATGGCTCAGGAAGACTGCGGTGGTCGGGAGAGTCTAG
>DMES01000003.1 GCA_003450815.1 Elusimicrobiota bacterium
CTTTTCATATTACCAGGTTAACCTGATTAAATGTCCCCTATGCCCGAACGCTCCATAATCGGCAATACACTCTCCCAGCTCACTTACGGGCTTTACATTGTTTCTTCGCGAGACGGTGAAAAGCTTAACGGGCAGATAGTTAATTCCGTTTTTCAGGTTACGGCCGAACCGCCGAAAGTCGCTATTAGCCTCCACAAAAACAACCTCACGCATTCCTATGTGGGAAAAAGCCGCATATTTTCCGTCTCGGTACTGAGCCAGGATACTCCTATGATAGACATAGGCCTTTTCGGATTCAAATGCGGGCGGGACGTTAATAAATTCGCCAAAATCGCGCACAAGTTCAGTGACAGCTGCCCGATTGTCACTGAAAACGCACTCAGCGTGTTCGCATGCAAAGTCGTATCCAGCCTGGACATAGGCACCCATACCTTGTTTATAGGCGAGGTTTATGACGCGGAAACATTTAAAGAAGGCGTGCCGCTTACTTATGAGTATTATAAGATTGTAAAAAAAGGCAGGACCCAGAAGAACGCTACAACCTATACCGAGCCGAAAGGAGTATGAATATGAAAAAATACGTATGCAAACTTTGCGGTTATATCTACGACCCCGCCATCGGAGACCCCGACAACGGCATTCCCCCTGGCACAGCCTTTGACAAGCTGCCCAAAACCTGGGTATGTCCCGTCTGCGGTGCCGGTACGGAAGAGTTTGAAGCGGAGAGCTGACAACGCAAACGCCAGCATAAAACAGTAAAGCAGACGCTTCACAACGCGTCTGCTTTATCTTTTTGCGGCGAGCGCGTACAGGCAATCAGCTTCGGAATTGCGGCCCTCGCGGTCGAACAGCGCCGCCAGCTTTTCCAGCCCTTCCTTATCCGCGGAAAGGTCATACACGAAGATGGAATATCCAGCGGTAAAAACAGGCTTCCTGGTCTTAAGCCATGAGAAAGTTGCCTTGTCCGGATAATATGTGCCCTGCAGATTAGTGGCTGAAACGGCCATAAGCGCGTCTTTCATCGCGCAAACCTGTACCCCCGTTCCTGGCAGCTCTATGTTTGACACCACTCCCAGCGGCGTGTAATTAATCCCATAACTTTCAGGCTTAGCCACCCCGAAATAAGAAAATATCACAGGCGGATTGCCGCGGCTTTTCAGGTACTCAGCCACACCCTTTATATCCTGCCCCCAGTCCAGATTGGAATCCACGAAAAGCTTGTAGCCGTTTGTGGGTCCACCTGTTAATTCATTAAAGTAAGCCAGGTAAAAAGGGTGCGCGCGCAAAACCGAAAAAACGTTAAGCGCCAGCAAGCCATATACCAGCCAGACTCCTTTTTTTACCTCCGCGAGCCGCGCTAGAGCTATTCCCGCAAGCACAGCGACAAAAGGCATCATCGGCATAATGTGCCTGTAGCCTATCTGCACTTTGGTATTAAGCGAAACCGCGAAATATACCGCGGGCGGCAGTATAAGCCACAGGTAATCCTTGCGGAAATGTTTAAGAACCAGTAATACCCCGGCAAAAGCGCCTAAAAGGGCCAACAAAGGAGTTTTTACGGTGAGCGCGGCCGGAAAGTACCACCAAACGCCCTCCAGCGTATAACGGCCCATTACGAAGGAGGAGCGGCCTTTTCCAAGGCGTTTAAGCGTTTCGGACAGTCCCTGCAGATAAAGGGACATATCAAACTTGTAAATCAGCAGCACGACAAGCAGACACACGGCAAAATAGATGCCTATATAGCCAAGAAGTTTTGAGAGTTTCAGCCGGGGCCAGCGCAGATTATCCGCTATCCAGAAACAGGCGACCATGGGCGGGATAATAAACATGCTGAATTTGGACGCCATGGCAAACCCCGCCGCGGCGCCGGACAACGCCGCCCACAGCTTAAGTTTCCCGCCGTCCACAAAATCCATCTTCCTGCCCCCCTTCACGGCAGCCTGTACCGCGGGCACGGCCGTAAAAAGCCATGCCAAAGCGAACGCACCGAAATAAAAAACAGCCGCGGCGGCATCGGTGGTAACCAGGGCATTATTAGAAATGAAAACCGGCATAAACGCGAAAACTGCAAGCCCCAGAACACCGGCGGCGGAAGATTCCAGGCGCGACGCGAACAGCCAGATGAAACCGGCCAGCAGCGTGGTCCAGACTATAAAGGTAAAACCACGTGCGGTATTAAGCATACCCTCCGCCGGAACGCTGTTCTGGTACAAAAACAAGTCCCCATAATGATATGGGTTGGCGTTGAGAAAATAGGGATGGGCACAGAAATTTTTAAGTTTATATGCCAGCAGCGGCGCGGCAGAAAGCATTTCCGAAAAAGGCGGGTGATCCATGATGTTCATCATGTACTTGCCGGTAACAAGGTAGGAATAGCCGCTTGAGAGATGCACTGTTTCGTCATAGGTGGGCGCGGCCGAGCGGATGAATGAAAACCCCATCCACAAATGCAGAGCTAAAGCCCCCGCCGCCAAAGCAATACCGGTTTTTTTGCCCATCATTAAGGATATGATACAAAAATATAAAAATGCCGGTTTCTGCCCCGCAGACAAAATTGCTAATATGCTTGTGAGACTGGTAATTGGCGCTATTTTCTAGAAGATGGAGGAACTTATGAGAGCCTTTATTTTAACTTTAGCGATTATTTTTTCTACTGCGTTCGCCTGCCGAGCCTTTGACTGGTCGGATTTTTTTGAGGAAGGAAGTGCTAAAAAAGTTTCCCTGATCAAGTTGCCCGAACCGGCTGTCGGGGAAAAACAGGATACCTATAATTTCCCGGCTAACATAGCGCCGGAAGAAGCAAAAAGATTCATGGAACTGCAGAACCCCGTGGTCATAGACATACGCAGGCCTGAAGAATACGCTGCGGGTCACCTTGAAAAGGTTAACATGAACCTTGATTACTACGCCCCTGATTTTAAAGACCAGCTGGCCAAGCTGGATAAAACCGCAAAATACCTGATCTACTGCCGCAGCGGAGTCAGGAGCGGAAAAACACTCATCCTAATGAAAGACATGAACTTCACTGAAGCCCATGATATTGCCGGCGGTATAAACGCCTGGATAGCGGCCGGATATCCGGTAGTACAATAGCCCAGACTATCTTTAAAGAGAAAAAGCCCGCTTCCGCGGGCTTTTTCTTTTGGATGCCGCATTAGGATCAGAACTTGTGCCAGAGCATCTGCGTAGTCACATCGTGGTGGAACAGCACTTCCGAGGTCTTTACTATCGCTCCAAGCTCCTTGGGACTGCGGTCGGCGGCGGCCTGTTTGTGCACCGCGTACTTCTCGTGCGGAGCCGGCCCGAGAATATTCCTTACGAATTCGCTGCCGCGGAACAGGCGTATAGCGTCGTAGATATTGCCCGGCAGGTAGCGCATGCGGTCGCGCTTACTTTCGTCCTTAGTCAGCGGCTCTCCATCCAGCGCGGTGCGCAGCAGCGCGTACAGGGCCAGATAGGGGTTGGCGTCCGGCGCCACGGAGCGTATCTCCAGTCGCGCGGACCTGTCGTTGCCGGCCGGGATGCGGACCATCGCGCCGCGGTCCACAGAGGAGACCTTTATCTGGTTAGGCGCCTCGAAATGCGGGTCCAACCGGCGATAGGCGTTCACACTGGGATTGAGGATCAGAGACAGCTCCTGTGCGTGATTAAGGATGCGTGAAATGACGTCCCAGGCCGCCTTGGAAAGTCCATCCTCGCCTTTAGCGTCGTGAAAGATGTTCTTCCCCCCCCTGGAGAACGAGAGGTTGAGATGCATGCCGCTGCCATTCACTCCGGAAACAGGCTTCGGCAGGAAAGTGGCGGTCATCCCCATGTTGGCCGCCACCTGACGGCAGACCAGTTTATAAAGCTGCACCAGGTCGCAGGCCCTCACCACTCCCGCGTACGAGAAGTTCAGCTCGAACTGTGACGGGGCCACCTCCGGGTGGTCTTTCTCATTTCGGAAACCCATAGCGCGCTGCGCTTCGGCCGCGGTGTCAATAAAAGTCTTCAGCGGGGCCAGCGGCAGGGAATGATAGTATCCTCCGGTGGAGATAAGCTCAAACCCTGTGACCTCGTTATATGACTGCTCGGCGTTAAGCCCTTTTACCACGAAGCCCTCCACCTCAGCCGCCACGTTGGCGGTCAGTCCGCGCGTTCGTCTCATCTCCTCCGCCAGGCCGGCCAGGCGCGCGCGAAAATCGGATTCGTAGGTGGTTTTGTCGCGGTTCAGCACCGTGCCGAACATTATCACCTTGCCCGGGCCGAAGACGTCGGAAGGCAGCCAGACGATGCTGCCCCAGTCCATACCCAGGCGCAGATCCGACTCCTTCTGCGCGGAAAAGCCGCGTATCGAGGAACCGTCAAAAGTGAGGTTGTCGTTGGAGCGAAGGAAATGCTGTTTGTCGTAATCCAGCATATGGAAACGGCCCTCTATATCGGTGAAACAGACCGTTACCGCCTTCAGACGCTTTTCTTTACGCAGGTAGTCGCAGTATTTTTTCTCCAGTTCGGCGGGGGTCAGCTTCTGGGCGGCATCTGCGGCTTCCAGGTTCAGCTTCTCAAGCTCATCGTAGGGGATCTCTAGAAAGTTTTTCAGGCCGGGAATCTCCATGGGTGTATTTTTTTCCATATATAGCCTCTTTTATACTATAGATTAAGGTAACTATACTTAATATACATGAAATTATATTAAAAATCAAGGGGTTAATCTTTCTTTTTTATCGCCGCCAGGACCTTTTCCGGGGTAAAAGGCGCGTCGCAGAGCCTGACTCCGCAGGCGTTGTAAATGGCGTTGGCCACGGCCGGCAGTGGGCCGTTTATGCCTATCTCAGATACGGACTTGGCGCCGAAGGGACCGTTGGGCTCCCATGAAGGGATTATGAAGGTACGCACAGGAGGCGTGTCGGCTGCGGAAAAGATCTTGTAACGGCGGAAAGAGGCGTTAAGCGGCGTGCCGTTGGAGGAGAATTCCATTTCCTCGGAAAGCGTGTGGCTGATGCCGTTAAGCACCGCCCCGTCGTTCTGGCCTTCGGCCAGCTGCGGGTTTATAGCCGTTCCGCAATCCACGCAGGAGACATAATCCAGTATTTTTACTTTGCCGGTTTCGGTGTCCACTTCGACCTCAACGAAATTGGCCTGAAAAGGCGGCGGGGAGGTATGCGCGAAGTGGGAAGCCGAGGCTGTTATCTGGTGCTGGTCGTAATAATAAAGCGAAGTATTGGCGACTTCGCTTAAAGAGCAGGAAGCTCCGTTTTTTGAAACGGCTTTCCCGCCCTCAAGGCGCAGATTTTCTTTTTTCTCGTCCAATATTTTAGCCGCCACTTCAATTATCATCTCGCGCACTTTCTCGGCGGCTTTTTTGACCGCGCCGCCCGAGATGAAGGTAGTGGAAGAAGCGTAAGCGCCCACGTCAAAAGGCGTAACATCGGTGTCTGAGGAATAAACAATTATATCGTCGGTTTTTATACCCAGCACTTCAGCCGCTATCTGGGCAAGTATAGTATCCGAGCCCGTGCCCAGGTCCGCCGCGCCTATAAGCAGGTTAAAAGAGCCATCCTCGTTCATTTTCAGGGTGGCGGCCGCCATGTCCACCTCTGGAATACCTGAGCCTTGCATCATGCAGGCCATACCAAGCCCCCTGCGGATCGGGCCAGACTGATTGCGGTATTTGACAGTTTTTTGCGTCCATTTTATTTCGGCCAGGCCTTTGTCTATGGCTTCCAAAAGACCGGTGGAAGTTATAACCTGCTCAACGCCTTCCCGGCCCTCGCCCATCGCCTTAAACACCGGCGAGCCCTCGCCCAGCCTTATATAATTCATGCGGCGGAATTCCACGGGGTCCATGCCGATCTTTTCTGCCATCATGTCCATCAGGGATTCCCAGGCGAAAAAGCCCTGCGTAGCGCCGTAGCCGCGATAGGCGCCCGCCACCGGCATATTTGTGTAAACGCTGCGCCCGATAAAGCGGATATTATTCTTAACTTTATAGAAAGGCAGCGTATGAGAGCCGGAGCACATCATAACCGTAAGAGCGTGCGAGCCGTAAGCGCCGGTGTTAAGAGTTATCTCCATCTCCGCGTCGGTTATGGTGCCGTCCTTTTTCACCCCGGCCTTCATGCGCACGGTGGACGGGTGGCGGGTGCGCGAGGACACAAAGGTCTCACGGCGTGTGTACTCGATCTTCACCGGGCGGCCAGTTTTAAGCGCAAGCGCCGCAGTAATATCCTCCAGCAGAACTTCCTGCTTTGAGCCGAAGCCGCCGCCTATGCGTGGCTTTATAACGCGTATTTTTTTTACAGGAATTTTTAGCGCCTGAGCCACTATGCGCCGCACGTGGAAAGGCACCTGTGTGGAAGTACGCAGCACCAGCCGGCCGAAATGGTCAAAAGAAGCGATGGTCACATGCGGCTCTATGGCGCAATGCTGCAGGTATGGGATCTTCCAGGAATGCTCCAGCACGAAATCCGCTTCTTTGAACCAATCGCCGTTTCGCACCTCAAAGTCGAACTTGGCCGCTATGTTATGTTTCGCATCCGGAATATTTTTGGAATCCGGCTCGTCATGTATTGCCGGAGCGCCGTCCTTCATGGCTTCAAAGGTGTCAAAAACCGCCGGCAGCTGTTTATATTCAACCTTTATTTTTGCCAGGGCTTCATGGGCGGCTTCAGGCGTCTCCGCCGCCACGGCGGCCACACGGTCGCCCACAAAGCGTACCTTGTTATCAAGGGTGTAGGTATCATACGGCGAAGGCTCGGGGTAACCCTGGCCGGCGGTGGTATGCGGCACGCGCGGCAGATCCTTATAAGTCAGTACGGCTTTCACGCCCGGAACTTTAAGCGCTTCGGAAACGTCAATTTTTTTTATTTCCGCGTGGGCGTGCGGGCTCCAGAGTATTTTGCCGCATAGCAGACCCTTGAGATCCACATCATCGGTAAACGCCGGCTCGCCGCAGGCAAGGCCCAAAGCGTCCATTTTCGCCACAGGCTGGTTGACTACTTTAAGGGTTTTAGTGTTCATGGAGTCTCCATTGTTAGATGTAAAGCCATCTGGACGTAAAGCAATTTAGTTAATGTGCAAACTTTGCTTCTGAACTGCTTTGTTGCTACTAAACCGCTTTTCCTCTAAATTGCTTTGCATCTCACCTCAGCCTTTTTGCGGCCATCTTCACCGCTTCTATCTGCTTTACATAACCGGTACAGCGGCACAGGTTCCCATCCAGGGCCTTGCGGATTTCGGCCTCGGAAGGGTTGGGCATCCTGTCCAGCAAATGTTTGGAAGAAAGTATCATGCCGGGTATGCAGAAACCGCATTGCACGGCGCCCGCTTCGACAAAAGCTTTCTGTATGGGATGCGGCTTTTGAACGGTGCCAAGTCCCTCTATGGTGATAATATCGCCATCATGCGCGGCAACCGCGGGAACAAGACACCCCAGTACAGGCGTCCCGTTCACAATTACGGTGCAGGAACCGCAATCACCGGTGTCGCAGCCTTTTTTGACGCCTTTTAAGCCCCAGCGTCTTAAAGCGTCCAGAAGGGACTCTCCGTTTTTGGTGGAAAGAACCAGCTTCTCTCCGTTTATGGTCAAAGTTATTTCAAAAACTCCGTTTTTGACTTCCAGAATATTGTTTTTTTTCATACCAGACCCTTTATGAAACGTTTTAAAAGGTTTGCGGCGGCGACGGAGCGGTACTCCCCGGCACGGGCGGAATCCAATTCCATAGCGAAAGCGGTCGCCGCGTTATGGGCTCCGCCTGAAAGAAAAGCCTTTTCAGCGGCCGACGCCCGGAAAGGCTTAGGCGACAGGGCGCCCACAGCAACCCTCGCCTGAGTTATGGTTTTGCCTTCTTTTTGTGCCGCAAAAAAAAGCGTTATATAGGATTCCCAGCTGGATTCGGTTTTAGCCAGTTTTATGAATTCACAACGCCATTTCTTGGTTTTAGCGGGGATTATAATTTCAGTGATTATACATTCCATGCCGGGTTTCAGGCCAAAACCCGGAGCATAAAGGCCGGCAAAATCAACAGTTTTCGCCCCAGCCTTTGAAACCACCTTAACTCTGGCGTCCAAACCCAGCAAGACCACCGGGAAAATATTGAATGAGTGCGGCCTGGCGACATTTCCCCCTATTGTGGCCATGTTGCGTATAAGCTGGCTCGAGCATTTGGCCGCCGCCGAGGAAACAACTCCGCCTGCCCAGGAACGGCATAATTTTGAATGGTCTATTTCGTCGAAAGACGCGCCTGCCCCTATTATAAGATTGCCGCCTGAAATTTTTATCCCCTTGATAGGCAGGTTCTTAAGGTCCAGATAAGTTTCGACAGTATCAGGAAGGGTCTTGGCGACCAGAGTGCCGCCAGCCACCGCCATAGCTTTGTATTTTTTGTTCAACAGCAAAGCCAGAGCTTCATTTACAGTTTGAGGAAAGGCGTAGTATTTTATGTGAGTCATAGGTGTCTCCAGAATGTTAAGTCACAGGTCACAAGGCACAAGTCACAGGTTAATTTTGAATCTTCAATTCGCATCTTACGTCAAGCCTTGCAGCGCCCTTGAAACCAGAACGCCGCACATTTCCCTGCGATAATCCGCCTCGGAACGCGTGTCGGTTATAGGACTTACTTCCGTTTTAACAAGTTCCGCCGCTTCAGATATAACATCGGCGACAAGACTCTTTCCACTGAGAAAAGCAGAGGTTTTAGCGGCATAAACAATAACCGGTCCAACCGAGGCCAACGCTATTGACACTTTTGCAGCCACTCCGGCTTTGATGTCGGCTGAAATAGCAACGGCCGCCTTTGAAATGCCGAAGTAAGATCTGGGCCCAAGCTTCTGATAAGCGGCTGTGTGTTTCCATTTAGGTATTTCAAAACCGGTAATGAGTTCGTCTTTTTTCAGCGCGGTCTTCTTAGGCCCGAGAAAAAGGCCTGTAAGCGGTATTTTTCTTTTTTTGCCTTTCAATTCCAGCCAGACCGAAGCGCGCTCAGAAATCAGGGCACAAACACCGTCGGCGCAGGGGCTGGCGTTGGCGGCGTTGCCTCCAAGCGTGGCCATATTACGCAGGCTTGGGCTGGCAAAATGCGGGATGGCAGCTATCAAAGCCGGAAGCCAGCGGCGGGCCGTCACGGAATTTTCAATTTCCGAAATTTTGACCGCGGCTCCGATAAAAATGGAGCTTTTTGTCTCTTTGATCCCCCACAATTCGGTAAGCGCGCTTACATCCAGCCAGCAATCGGAGTCGTCAGCGCCGGCGTTAGAGATATTAACCAAATCCGTGCCGCCGGACAGGTATTTTCGCTTATAGGGAAGCGCAGGAGTAATTTTCCATAGTTCTTTAAGACTTGAGGGTTTTACGATGAGTTTAGGCATTTTAGTATGGAGTGGAGAGTAATTTCTCTACACTATCTACCCTACACTATTTACGTATTTACTTCCTTGAACGTCGCGCTTTATCAACAGCGCTTATTACTTTTTCATATCCTGTGCAGCGGCACAAATTTCCGGTCAGTTCCAGTTTAATATCGTCCAATGTGGCTTTAGGTTTGCGCCGCAGCAGCGCCTCGGAAGCCACTATAAGGCCGGGTGTGCAGAAACCGCATTGCACCGCGCCCTCAGCCATAAAAGTTTTTTGCAGCGGATGCAGGCCGCCGTCTTTGCCTTTAATACCTTCTATAGTCACCAGTTCGCGCCCATCTATCTGCACCGCCATCATCAGGCAGGAATTTACGGTTTTACCGTCAAGCAGCACCATGCAGGCCCCGCATTCCCCCTCACCACAGCCTTCTTTGGTGCCTTTTAAGCCCAGATCTTCGCGTATAAATTCCAGCAAAGACCGGGAAGAAGAGATCTCCCGCTCTATTTTCTGCCCGTTCACAAAGCAGGAAAGGCTGAAAAAACCGTTTGGATTTATTCTATTCATCAATCTGCAATCTTGAATCTTCAATTTTTCATCATCCTTATTTCTTTCCAGACTTTCTCCGGAAGCAGCGGCACTAAGCGCACTCTTGCCCCGCAGGCATTGGCTATGGCGTTAGCCACAGCCGGCGCAACTCCGATAAGCGGCACTTCTCCCATACCTTTGGCCTTGTATGGCCCCTCGGCATAGGGTTTCTCCAGAAAAGTTATATCATATTCAGGTTTATCGGCGGTAGTAGCTATAACATAGTCCGTAAAATTGGGGTTCACCATTATACCGTTCTTATATACGAGGTTCTCATAAAGCGCCCAACTCATCCCCTGCAGTATCCCGCCCTGCGCCTGCCCCATGGCCAGACGCGGGTTGACAATTTTGCCCACGTCGTAGGCGGCCCAGATCTTAAGCACTTTAGTAACGCCTGTTTTCAGGTCCACCTCAACCTCCGCGGCGTCGGCTGAATACGAATAGATCACATAAGCGTCACCCTGCCCGTTCTCCATTTTGAAAGTGGTGCGTGGGGCGGCATACCATCCCTGCTCGCTCATCTTCTGGCGGAGATTCCAGCATTCCGCCGTAACTTCCCTGAAGGTTACGGTTTTACCGCCCATCGAAAATGCGCCTTTGGAAGCGACCATGGGCCTGGAGAAGTCAGCTCCTTTGGCCGTCAGCAGATTAAAAGCCGTTTTAAAAATACGCCCGCGCAGGGGTGTAGCAGCCTCAATAATTGCGTTGCCGCTCATCAGCGTGGTGCGGCTGGCCACGGTTGGCCCTGAGTCCGGAACCTTTGAGGAATCAACTTCTTCCACGCGCACGCTTTCATATGGGGCGTTGAGCGTTTCCGCCGCTATCTGTGCAAGTACCGTAAGCGCTCCCTGGCCCATCTCGGTATTACCCACATTCACGCAAACTGAAGAGTCTTTGTAAATATTAACCAGAGCCCCCGCCCGGTCCAGATAGCGCCCCTTAGCGCCCAGCCCCACGCCGTAATAAGTTGCTGAAAAACCAATACCCCTGGCTTTATCACTTTCAGCCTTCAGCCTAAAGCCTTCAGCCTTCTTTTTATCCCACCCCGACCGCTTACGCACCACCCCCACCAGTTCTTTCAGGCCGCAGGAAGAATTGATTCTCTGCCCGGTTACTGTTTTATCTCCCGGTTCCAGCATATTCTTCATGCGAAAATCCACCGGATCCATGCCTATTTTAGCCGCAAGCTCGTCAATAAGCGATTCCTGAGCGAAACAGATCTGCGGCTGGCCGAAACCCCGGAAGGCGCCGCAGGGCACCTTGTTGGTGGCTGCGGCGTAAGTTTCAATGGAAACATTAGCTATCTTGTAGGGCCCGGCCGCGTGTACCGTACCGCGCCAAAGCACTATGGGCGAAAGCGTGGCGTAAGCCCCGCCGTCCAGCACATATTTAACCCGGCAGGCAATAAGGCGGCCGTTCTTGTCGGCGCCGTAAGCCACCCTGGCCCAGCCCGGATGGCGCTTTGACATGGACTGAAAATCTTCCTTGCGCCCATAAATCAGCTTAACGGGGCGGCCTGTTTTGGCAGCGCACAGGGCCGCATGAGAGGCCACAAGCGCCGGCACATCTTCCTTGCCTCCGAAGCCCCCGCCGGTGACGGTCTGAAGTATTTTAACTTTGTGATACGGCAGGCCAAGCGCCGCCGCCACCGCGTCCAACACATAGAACGGGCACTGTGTTGAACTGTGCACCGTCACTCCGCCATCGGGCTCAGGCACCGCAATAGCGCCCTGAGTTTCCAGATATGCGTGTACCTGATAATTAGTGGAAAATTCCCCCTCAACGACATACGCGGCGTTGTTAAAGGCCTTGTCCACAGCGCCTTTCTTCACTACAAAGCTTGAAATTATATTATCCTTGCCGTAGATTTTAATGGAATCTTTTTCAAGGGACTTAAGAGGGTCGTCAATGAAAGGCAGTTCTTTGAATTTAATCTCAACCAGCCTGGCGGCAGCTTTGGCCGCCGCGGCTGTTTTGGCCACCACAAGAGCAACGGTTTCTCCGGCAAATCGCGCCTCTTTTTCAGGCAGGAACGGGTAATCCTGCATAACAACCGGCCATTTATTAACGCCTTTTATATCCCTGTATGTGACTAAAGTCACATAACCTGAAGTATGGCGGGCTCTGGCGTCGGAGATTGAAAGTATTTTAATACGGGGTCTGGGGCTTCTGACGGCCGCCGCATAAAGCATGCCCGCGAATTCACGGTCGTCAGCGTAAGCCGCACGGCCGGTAACTTTAATGAGCGCGTCTTTCCTGGGCAGCGATTTCCCGACAAATGAAAGTTTCTCCATAAATCGGCCTCTTACTTGTGACTTGTGACTTGTGACTTGTGACTGTCCATCACTCTCATATGTTTGCCGTCGCGTTTATAGTGAAGCTTTATTATTTCAGCCAGCACGGATACCGCTATTTCACCCGGAGCCTTTCCGCCCAAATTAAGACCTATAGGCGAATGTACCCGCTTATCCTTTTCGGGATAGAGGCCGCGCTTGTGCAATTTCCTGAAGAGTTCCCTGACCTTGTCCGCGCTGCCTATCATCCCTATATATTTCGCATTGGTCGGCATTACTTCGGCCAGACATTCCAGGTCAAGCGCGTGCCCGCGCGTAACGATCACCACGCAGGTATCCGCATCCACGCCCGCTTTGGCCACGGCCTTATTGGGAAATTCGTTTATTATCTCAAGAGCGGCCGGAAACCTTTCTGCGCTGGCAAATTCCTTCCTGTCATCGGCCACAATATAGGGATACCCGGCCAGACGGCAGGCCTCGGCAATTTTAACTCCCACATGGCCCGCGCCCAGTATGAGCACTTTAAAAGGGTTTTTATAAACATCTATGAAAACTTCCATTTTCCCCATACAGATCATGCCGGTATTACCCGTGGGCTTCAGGTCAAAAACAAATTTTCCGCCCGCGCCTTTCGTCAAACACTCCACCGCCTTGCGGATAGTCAGCGCTTCCATGGCTCCGCCGCCCACGGTCCCCTCAATAGCCCCGTTCTGGTAAACCAGCATTTTGGCTCCGGCTTCCCGCGGGGTGGAGCCGTCCACGCTTATTACGGTCACAAAAGCAACGCTCAACCCGCTGTCTATGGCTTCCGAAAGAATTTTAATCAGATTTCTTGGTTCGTTCATATGCCTATTTTACTAAAAATTTTTGCCGCAAAAATTTTTATGCCCCGCACTTGAGGCAAGGGGGGGTTGAGGGGGAAAGAAATTTCCCCCTCATCTCCGGCACGGAGAGCTAAAACCACGTGCCGGGTAGCATAAAATGTTGCTTCAACATTTTATTTTATTTAATCTCTATTTTCTCGCCGAGAAACCGCGGTTTTTTCTCAAAAAGCAGGTCAGCGAACATGTTCACTCTGGCAAAATACTCCCTGAAGCGTGTTTTGAAACCCCAAAAATAATTTACGCTTTTGGCGTTAAACCCAACCACATCAAGGCCGGATAAACGCCCCAGAAATACCGCCCGTTGGTTATGGAATTTTTGCGATATCACGGTAAAACTATTCTGGCCGAATACTTCTCCGCACCTTATCACCGAATCAAGGGTCCGTCGCCCGGCATAATCCAGGTATATCCTGTCTTCAGGAATCCCCTGTCTAGACAATTCCTTTCTCATCTCTTCCGGCTCGTTATAATAGCGCGTACGGTTGTCGCCGCTGACTATAATATTTTCGATTTTGCCGGCCTTATACAATTCTACCGCCGCCTCCATCCTGTTGTAAAAGAACGGGTTCTTCCCGCCGCCTTTAAGATTATGGCTGGTCCCCAGTAAAAGGCCGGTTTTATTGGATTTTATCTTTGCGACATCGTCAAAAGTCAGGTCCCTCGTTTTATAGTCGACCAGGATATTGGAGCATAACACAACCGTGACGAAAATAAAAAAACCATAAAAGCCCAGCTTTATAAATTTCCCCCGGATATCTTTCATAATGACCTATAAAAGTGTAAGAAAAAACCAGTACACAAAGCAATTTATTAAAGTCAGCGGCGCGCCCACGCGCAGAAATTCCCAAAAAGTTATGGTTTTGCCGGCGCGCTTTTCCGCGGTCTGTATTATTATCACATTGCTGGCTGCGCCAAGGATAAAAAAGTTTCCCGCCACGGTGGAGGCGGCGGCCAGCGCCATAAGTGCGCGCGGCTCCGCTTTTAAATGAGCGAGCATAGGCAGATAAAGCGCGGCCAACGGCACATTTGAAATAAACTGGCTTAAAACCACGCTCACGGCGGTTATAGCGCCTACGGAGGCGATATTAACGCCGGTTTCAGCCAGCAATCCCTGAAAAAAACCGGTGTTCCATACGCTTTTCATCAGTATAAACATGGATGCAAAAAAAACAAGAGTGCTCCAGTCGGTCTTTTTAAGGATCTCAAGGCGGCGGCGGCTGAAAAGAATGACCGGCAGGGCGGCAAAAAGCGCTATATAAGTAAGCCTGAAATCCAGCGTAGAACCCACGGCGTAAATTTTAAACGCCACCATGCAAATAATTACGACCAGTGAAATACGGCAAAGCACGGACATCTTATGGTCCTTTATGGGTTCCTGCGAATGTGTTAAAGACTTGCTTTTAAACTCGTCAGGATAAAAGAACCGGAGCAAAAAAAAAGCCGCAAAAAGATTAATAACTGTGGGCGCGGCCAGATATCTGAAAAATGTCACAAAAGGATCTGTTACTCCGCCTTTTAAAGCTATAAGCAAATTCTGGGGATTCCCAATGGGGCTTGCGGCGCTGCCGATGGTAACGCCGAAAGCTAATGCAAGCAGCAAAGCCTTCGGGGTCATGTCATGTTTTTTTGCGAGCAGCAGCATTACCGGCGTTCCCACTATGGCAATTGTGTCATTCATTAATAATGCCGAAGCGAATCCGGCGCCGAAAATAACGAGCAGCAGAAGCTGCCGCCCGGAACCGGCACGCCTAAAAATTTTATATTCCAGATGGGAAAGATACCCGCTCAACTCAAGTGCCTGCCCCAGAGCGAACATCCCGAACAGGAAGCCGATCACATCCAGATCAATAGAGCGCCAGGCTTCTGAGCAGCTTATGCTGCCTGTCAGCAGCGCAGCCAAAGCGCCCAGGGCCATAACCTGCCAGATCTCAAAACGCACTCCCCCCACCTGCCTTACGGAGATTAGAATAAACACTACGAACAGAATGATGATGGGGAGCATAGTTACTTTAATTTCGCGTAATCTTCCGGAGTATCAAAGTCGCGGATAATGCCGGCATCCTCAACTGTGAGGTCAACGACTTTTACCGAAGGATGATGTGTTACCCAATGAAGCCCCTTATCCAAAGGGCCATCAAAACACAAATGGCGGTAAATGACCGGAATTATTATAGGATGGCCGCGTTTGAAAGAAAGGGTAGAGGGTAGAGGGTAGAGGGTAGAGTCGGCGGAATCAGGAGTTATTACTTGTGACTTGTGACTTGTGACCTGTGACTGTTCCTGTGGCTTGTGACTTGTGACTTGTGACTGCTCCTCCCCACGCCTGCACCGGGGGATCACTATGGAGTCTTTATTTGAAGACCAAAAAGCGATAATTTCTTTATGCGTACGCTGCGCAATTGTCGGCTGGTCAACTAGGCAAACCATGAAACCGTCGGAAGCCTTTGAGGCGGCCTCAATTCCCACGCGCAACGAAGACAACTGCCCATCCTCAGGACGAGGGTTTACAGCTACCCTTTCCCCCAGCGGCTTCCAGGCGGCGAGTATCTCGCGCTCCGCCCGGCCAAGAACTACTATCCGTTCTGCTACACCAGCCTGCATGAGCGCGTCGCAAACCGTAGCGATGAAAGTCCTGCCGCGGTATTCAAGCAGGGCTTTAGGCCTGCCCATCCGCTCGGAATTCCCGGCAGCTAATATAATAGCGGTCAACATTATTTTTTACTGCAAGCGGATGGAAGACGAGAAAGAACTTTCAAAATCCTGTTTTTCGAAAGAGCCGAATTCTATGCCGCCCTCGTCGGTCTCCAGGTCGGCTATCAGTTTCTCTCCTGAATAGAGCTTCACACGGATATTGCCCAGCAGCGCCTCATAATCGTTAAATTCCTTTCCCTGCGGCGTCATAAATTTCAGCAGCAGGAATTTTTCCCTTGGGGCGTAGGCGGAGATCTCTATGCGTTCCCCTGCGCGGTTGCGCGCGGAAACTTCCCATTTCCCGAAATTGATGTCCATTTTTACCGGATCTCCGCTGCCAGGACGGAAAGCGTACTCGCGGCCCTTGTGAAGCAGGCCTATCGCCATGCCCTGATAAAGTTCTATTCCGGGAAATATCCTCGGCTGCCCGCCACCCGACGCCAGCACGGTGCCGGGAGAATCCTTAAAGTGGTTTGATACCAGCCATGCCCACCACTTCGGGAAGCTGGTCCCCCAATTGCGGTCCTGGTAGGCGGGCGCTCGGTCCAGAAGAAAAGTTCTGCCGCGGTAGTTTATACTGCCGCTCATAAATGCCGAGGCCTGGGCCGGATACCAAAAGATGTTAGATATTCCGCCCTGATACATGGTCCAGCCCATGGCGTTGAATCCCCAGTCTTTTTCCAGGGAAAGGTCCCAGGAGAGCTCCTCCCCGCCGGGGCCGGGCAGCCGGCCCTTGAGCCGGCGGTCCGTCGCGATATTGCCGTCTATACGCACTAAAGTGGACGCGGATTGCGCGTGGAAACTTTTTACCGGGAATGTTTGCTCCAGATTTTCGCTGGTGCCAAAACTTCCCGCGCTTACATAGGAGCGGGAAGCCGGCTTTGACTGGCTTATGTCCCAGGGGTTTACCACTCCATAGCAAAAATAGAAGGCCTCTCGGGTTTCCGGAACTACCACCTTATAGTACCACCATTCGTACCAATCGGAGCGGGAATGACCGTTCCAGATAAGCGTATTATATTGTTCCTGCGAAGGAATGAGCGCCCGGACGCCGGCCGCGGGCACAGGTGCCGCCGGTTCCGGCACCGCAACGGCCAGCAGCGGGCCCAGGCCCTCCAGGGCCGAACCTGCGTCCGCCGCAATCGCGGAGTTTAAGCCGGCGGTGAGAATGCCTGCCGCCGCCAAGGTGTACATAGCTCTTTTTAGCATAAGTTCCGATCCTATTCTAACGTTAATCTGGAATTATACAAAAAAGGCGGTGCAGTTCATTTCGGAAGGAGGCTTTAGAAAAGATTTGCAAAAATATTCCCCTCTCGCTATAATACAAAAAGCTATGAAGTGTCGGATCAGGGGAATATCGTAATGGCTAACCCTTTCGTGAAGAGCGTGACGGAATGGCCGTCAGGGCCCGCCTTATCCAGCTTCGGCATAGCCCTGCTCTGCCTGCTGGAGCTGGCCGGGGTGGTCCCGCGTTTTGCCGGCACGCTGATGACCATACAGTTCGTGGTTATCCATTCTTCCATCTTTGTCGCTGCGATCCCGCTCACAAGGGCTGAGGAACCGGTGCAGCGGGGGATGTTCCTCCTGCTCATAAGCTGTTACACACTGCTGGCTTATCACGCCAACGGACTGTACGGCGTCTTCCAGTTCGCCGGCCTGACCTATTCCACCTATGCCGGCTATATATTCAATAAGGAAGAAGCAAGCGCAAAGATAGAACTGGCCCTGCGCTGGCTGACGGCTTTCCTGGCGTTCATCCTGGCGGTTTCGATAGCGGGGACGCCGGAAAGGGTCGAAAGCTGGGATGGGAATAACCGGCTGGCCCTTGCCGGCTTTGTTTACTTCATTGCCCTGGGGCTGCTGGAGAAGAGCGGGCTGTACAGGGAGAGATGGAAAAACATTTTGAGGAAGCTGGCTGAAAAGGACCCGCAGTTCCGCAAAAACATGCCAGGCTGGCTGAGCCTGGCCCTGTACAAGGCTGAAAAGAGGCCCGGCGAGCCGCCCGCTGCCGGGGGCTCGTCCGCTTAAAAATCTTTTTTACTTCAAAGAGCGGCGGCCCTGCGTGCGACATGGGCCTGTTAAGTTAAACAACAATTATTTATCTTTTTGTTCTATCTTGGCCCAGGTGTCTTTAAGAGTCACCGTGCGGTTGAACACCGGAGCACCGGGCTTTGAATCTTTGGGGTCGGCAAAAAAGTAGCCAAGCCGCTCAAACTGGACCCGTGAGCCGGCGGGTATATTCTTTAAACCCGGCTCACAACAGGCGTTATCCAGCACTTCCAGTGAGTTGGGGTTCAAATTTTCTTTATAATCGCAGCCTTCTTCCACATCCTCTGGGGCACGTTTGGTAAATAGCGCATCATATAGCCGCACTTGCGCGGCAACACAATGCCTGGCCGACACCCAGTGGATAGTGCCTTTAATTTTGCGGCCGTCCGGAGTATCCCCCCCGCGCGTGGCTGGATCATATGTGCAATGTACTTCCGTTATGTTCCCGTCCGCATCTTTGACCGCTTCACCACATTTGACTATATAGGCGGACCTCAAGCGCACTTCCTGGCCCGGTGTCATCCGGAAAAATTTCTTCGGCGGAACTTCCTTGAAATCGTCAGCCTCAATGTATATTTCCCTGCAGAACGGCACCTTGCGTTTTCCCGCAGCGGGGTCCTCGGGATTATTTACCGCGTCCATTTCCTCTGTCTGGCCCTCAGGATAATTGTCTATCACAATTTTTAATGGCCGCAGCACCGCCATAAAACGGGGCGCGGTCTTATTCAACTCATGGCGGATAGCGTCTTCAAGTACCCAGATACCCACAATACTATTGAACTTGGCCACGCCTATCTCAGCGCAGAAAGCCCGGATGGATTCGGCGGTATATCCCCTGCGCCGAAGTCCCGATATCGTGGGCATGCGCGGATCGTCCCAGCCGCTGACATGGTTATCCCTCACCAGTTCCAGCAGCTTACGCTTGCTTAAGACAGTATTGCTTAAATTCAGGCGGGCGAATTCCAGTTGCTGGGGATGATAGATTTCCAGCGCGTCCAGAAACCAGTCATACAGCGGCCTGTGGTCCTCAAATTCAAGGGTGCAGATGGAATGTGTTATCTGTTCAATAGAATCTTCCAGGCCATGCGCCCAGTCGTACATGGGATATATGCACCACTTGTCGCCCTGCCGATGATGCGCTGTATGCAGAATACGATACATGACCGGGTCGCGCAGGTTCAGGTTCGGGTGGGCCATATCTATTTTAGCGCGCAGCACCCGCGAACCATCGGGGAATTCTCCCTTGCTCATGCGCTCGAACAATTCCGTATTCTCAGCAATGGACCGGTTGCGGAACGGACTGTCTTTCCCCGGCTCTGAAGGGGTTCCGCGATGCCGGCGGATTTCCTCCGCGCTAAGGTCGCACACATAAGCTTTCCCTTTTTTTACCAGCACCATGGCCCAATAGCACATCTGAGAAAAATAATCGGAAGCGAAAAGCAGCCGGTCTTCAAAGTCGCCGCCCAGCCACCTTACATCCTCTACTATAGAATCGACATATTCCTGCTCTTCTTTGGAAGGGTTGGTGTCGTCAAAACGAAGATTGAATTTGCCCTTGTAATCGCGGGCAATGCCGGAATTAAGGCAGATGGACTTGGCATGTCCGATATGAAGATACCCGTTGGGTTCCGGCGGAAACCGCGTATGCACGCGCCCGCCGAATTTGCCTGAAACGAGGTCCCGGTCGATTATCTCACGTATGAAATTTGATTTTACTTCCAAGGTTTCCACGAGAAAATTATAACACAATTCGCCGCACCGGCGAAAGTTTAATCCGGGGACATAATACTGATTTAAATCAGTATTATGTCCCCGGATTAATGCCACATAAGCAAAAACCCGGACCTCCGGTCCGGATCTTCACGTTATACTTGGCTTATATTCGTTAAGGTTATCTTACAGAGCGACCACCTTTACCTGAAGCGCGCGCGCGGCTTTGAGAGCCGGCGCGATATTCCGGCCAACCGGGCCCCTGGGAAGCAGTTCCTGAATGGAGATGCTTATTCCCTCAAGGTAGCCCAAAAGTTCCACAGGGATATCCGTGCCGGGAAGGGCAAGAAAACTCAACTGCTCAGTAAGATCCTCCAATTCCTTAGTGTTAAGCGGCTTGCCGGCCAGCTCTTTCTCCGTATAGTCACTAATCTTAAGCACCGAGGCCTGGATCTGCGCGGTGCCCTTTTCTGTGCCGCCGACTTTATTTGATGGCAGGATTGCCTGCGTTTTCAGTTGGAGAGAGCGCGCGGCTTTGAGGGCCGGCGCAATATTCCGGCCGACTGGGCCCCTGGGAAGCAGTTCCTGAATGGAGATGCTTATACCCTCAAGGTAACCTAATATCGCCACAGGAATATCCTTAGCAGAAAGTCCCACGAAAAAATTAAGATGATTAGTGAGGTCCTCCAATTCTTTCGAGTTCAGTATATTTCCGGCCAACTCTTTCTCCGTATAATCGCTGATTTTAAGTAACGAGCCCTTGATCGTCATGGCATCCGCCTGCGCGCCAACAACTCTCACCTGGGACACGGGCATAGTTACCTTAACAGTATCCGCCACCACGGCTATATCGCCGGCTTTAAACGCCTGCAGGTCGGGAAAATCTGTCGCATAAACCTTTCCCGCCGTTATAACCAGAACCATCGCCAGTATATTACATGTTTTCATGTTTCTTTCCCCTTGTTATCCTGACTATATCCTTTGATTTTTTTATATCCATCACTCACACATATAGTTTACCGCAGTGCCGCCGGATTCGGAAGGGTCTTTGGTCCCTGATAATAATAGCATAGGGCCCATTGATAATCATCAATCACAATAGAAAGGGGTCTGCCGTCCCTTTTAATCTGGCAGCGCATTCTCACTGAACCGTCCGAAGTTGAGCATACAAAGCCGCCAGGGAACCCAATGATTTTATTGTGCGAAAGCAGTGACAGCTGACCGACTGAAAGTTTAATAATTGCGAAAACGCCCTCCGTCAAAACCGGAGACCCTATTATGCCCCTTGACAATAAATTTGCATCTGCCATAATATCAGATAAGGACTGGCACTTTCTCCAGGAGATTCAAATTATGAAAATTAAATATCCGGTATTGACCATGGTTTTATTTACATCGACGGTGATTGCTTTCAGACTGCCAAATTATTTTGCGCAAAATGTGTCTATAATTGGTGATTTTAAAGACGCGGTAGCTGACAACGGTTCCGAGAAGTTCAACACAACTATTCCTGATTTTAAGGATACCACCCCAACTCCGCCTGTTCCGGCACCGGCAGAAGCGCCCGCCTCACAGCCCCCCCCCGATGAGCTTGAAAACCTTGGTGAAAGCGAGGGGATGTCTCCAAGTCAGGACCTTTTGACACTGTACCTGAATTCCTGGATTTCGGATCAGGTTTCTCCTACGAACACAGATCCAAACGAAATCCCCGCAGAAGTGACACCACCGCATTCCCAACAGCTGCCGTTGCTTCATTACAAGAAAGTCCCCGTACAATACCTGGAGACCGCAGAAGGAGATTCCACAAAAGTGGATTTTTGGACCGCAAAGGAAGCCGGTGTTCCCATGACGAAAGGCATTTTGCGGCTCTATCGGTCCGCCAACCCCGATGGGACATCGCGCCCACTGGTCTTTTTTTTGCCGCCTTCCAAAGACTCTCGCTTTGTGGTTTGCAAGACATTCTGCCGATATTTCCTGGATAACGGGATGCAATGCGCATATTTAGAAAAGGAGATGGGAGAGCCCAGAGTGGGATCACCCGCGCAAGAGGATGACGGATTGAAGAGGAACCAGGCCCCCCCCATCTCCGTTGAAACTGCAAGACGGGGTTTGGACGCTTTGGAGAGCATGGGAGTAATTCGTCCAGGAGAAAAAATAGGGGTTGGCGGAGTAAGCATGGGTGCCATTGAAGCTTCCCTGATAGCGTTGACGGACAAGCGTGTTGGAGCGGCCGCCCTGCTTTTAGGCGGCGGCAATATAGCTAAAATGCTGACCTCGATCAATGGTTCCGGTGTTAATTCGTATATGAGACTTCGCGAAAGGCTTCTGAAAGAGCGCGGATGGACTGCGGAAAATTTAGAGCGGGAACTGACGCCATACACTACAAAATGGGACCCGTTGGCTTATATCAAGGCCATCCCGGAAGGCCAACGACTAGCGCCGGACCGGTTCCTGATGATTAATGTCAAGGGAGACCAGGCCATTTCCAATGAAAGATCGGACGATCTTTATAACGCCTTGACGGACAGTAACGGCCGTCATCCGAACCGCCACTATATCACGGTGCTGGTTCCAGCCGCCTACAAACATATAGGCGCAGCCTTACGGCTTGGCAACTTAAAAAAGAACACTGCCAAGCACTTCCTACGCTACTTGATGCCGCAATCCGCACCTGGAAAACAAACAGGCGGACAGTAGAATCTATTAAAGGCAGACAGACTAAACGAGGCTTTATATGACCTATTTAAGGATTGTTGTTTTATCACTTTTGACAGCGGTAACTTCAGCTGCTCATGCCGAAGAAAGCACTGCAATCACGCAGTTGCCACAGCTGGATACAAAGCCTGTGGTGGAGGTCTCAACTCCGGCCATGCCCGAAGCAGCGAAGGGAGCTCCGATAAAGAATTTCGGTGTGGTAGTATGGAAAAACCCCGAACGCGGCGAGAAGGAAGGACTGGTCTTCAGGGGAGGACAGCCTGAAGGCCCGGAAGCATATAAATTTCTCGGTGAGTTGGGGGTTAAAACCATAATTAACCTACGCACCCTAAGGGATACCGATCAAAACCTGTGCGCCGCTAACGGAATAGAGTGTCTGGACTACAGCGTCATCCCTGTTCCAGGAATTAAAATTCATTTCCATAGCAATTTTAAGCGGGCGTTTGCCAAGGCGGCGTCGGAGATGGAAGCGGGACGCAAGGTTTTTATCTACTGCCAGGGAGGTCGTCATCGCACCGGCGCACTGGTATCGGCGCTGACTATAAGAAGCGTTGTTTGCGGCAAGTCATACGACAAAACAGAACTGCGCAATTACATGGAGAAAATGCTCAAGGATTTTGGATTTTATAACCTTTGCGGAAAGGCACTTAATTCATGGGCAAATGATATACGTGGATGGGCGAAGAATCCTGAAAAAAATAAGTGGATTTGCGAGTAACGTAGGACATAATACTGATTTGAAGTAAGTCCTTTACACAAGTTGCCTTGACATCCGTTATCCGGTTCCATATCCGGCGAATGTTTTCCCTCTGTCACTTTTTGCTCCCGCTATTTCCTCTAACTGATACGAAAGGCCCGGATATTTACGGGCCTTCTGCTATGTCGTGGGGGACTTTAGGCCCATGGCAATACCGGTAGGGCACACTATACTATAAGTGCAGAGACTGTGAAATGATGCCTGTGAAAGCATGAAAAAAACTATTTTGACCCTGCTGTTAGCGGCGCTGTCCACCATGGCCTATTCGCAGGAGTTTTTTGATTTGCCGAAATTTGATCCCTCCGATATCAAGATCGCAGACGTTCCGGTGTCCAGTGTCAGGATACCTGCGCGGGGCAACCGTATATTAGTGGAGAAAAGCAAACACCTCCTGACAGTGTACTCCGAGGGAGCGGCGATACGGGTCTTTACGGTCGATTTGGGCTTTGGCGGGATGGGCAAGAAACTGCAGGAGGGGGATAAACTTACCCCGGAAGGGATTTACAGGATAGATTTCCGCAATTCTAAAAGTCAGTTCTATCTGTCGCTTCATGTTACATATCCGAATAAAGATGACCTGGAGGCGGCCAAGAAAGCCGGGGTTCACCCAGGCGGGCAGATCTATATTCATGGTTATGGAGATAAAACCACCTATGTCAAGCGCAGAGACTGGACCTATGGTTGTATAGCGCTTACAAATAGTGATATGGAAGAACTTTGGAATCTGGTCCCTAACGGCATCGTATTAGAAATACGTCAATAGGCCTCATAATTCCTGGAACATAATACTGATTTAAAAAAGGTATTGTGTCCCGAATGGCTCTAAAGAAAGATGAAAAACCTAAGAATTGCCGGCAGGGTCTTAAGTCAGCACCATTTTATTGCGTCCCCGGATAGCCGGCCGCATTTTTAAAACCGCCGTTCTATCTCCTTGGCTGTCTGCTTCACCATAGGGCTACCAGAGTTCTTCGCGGACAAAATCACGAACATAGCCTCCCGAGCCGCCACTGACAAATCACTTCTTCCCCTTGAGGTAGACCGCGCTTCCTGCAACACTCGCTCCGCCTGTTTTAACGCTACCAGGTTCGGATAAGCCAGAACGGCTATCTTATGGAATTGGTTAAACCCACTGTCAACCCTGCCTGGCTGGCGGAGAAGCAATGGAAAGCAATGCCGGACAAGATGACCGTTCGGGAGATAACAGTAGTCGTGGGAATAAAAGGCTTCAGAACGCAGAATATCACAATAGCGACCACGCTGACTGACCCCATCGCTTTTCCCGCGTATGCATTTGCTGACTTGTATTTGAAGCGTTGGAGGGTGGAACTTTACATCAGGGATATAAAAACCACTATGGGCATGGACGTCCTCAGATGCAAAACCCCAAAAATAGTCGTCAAGGAATTGTGGATGCGCGTCATAGCCTACAACCTTATTCGTGCCGTTATGCTGGAATCGACTATTTCACACGGGCAGCGTCGGCACGGTTGAGCTTTAAAGGGACAACAGCTACTTTGCGGCAATGGGCGCCGGTTTTATCGTGCCCCGGCTTTGATAAAAACCGCCGGCTTGTCCTGTATGGGGTGATGCTCGATTGTATTGCACGCGATATGGTTCCTCTACGACCGAACAGAACTGAACATCGGGCAAAAAGCGGCGACCGAAAGGCTATCAATTGCTCAATAAACCGCGTAAATTGTTCCACGAGATACTGCACAAGAGTAGATATGTGAAGCCTTAAGTTAGTGCCATTCGTCGCTGTCCTCTATTTTACTAGCACTAGTTTCTTCTGATAAAAACCTGGCCGCCGGTGGAAACCCACACCGGCGGCTAACCCAGCCTGAAGCGGCTGTCATGGACAGAACCTGTTTCGTATCTCTTTTAAACTGACCGTTGCCGGTTTTGACGGCTATTTATTTCCGGCGCATTTCGCTGCAATCAGAGTCTTTAATTCATTCGCTGTCAGTGATGTAACACAATGAAGGGAGAGCGAATTATACCGATCGGAATCATGCTTGAAACTGAACCCACAAAGATTTGTGTTCCCATCGTCCGGTTTTTTAGATACAACAGAAAGAGAACCAAGGCTCACATAAGCCTGTGTCGTAGGAGAGCACTGAACGGTTGCATTGGGGTTTGAAAATATATAGAGACTATCTGGCTTCGAACTCGGTGACGATGCTATCGATACATTTTTTATTCCAAAGGTTCCGTTTGTCCCAGTTCGCCCAAACACTCCGGCTTTGTCCAGTGAGGAATGCCAATGTGGTAACGAAGGGGTTGGTATCCAGCTGGAACCGTTAGTCACAGTCAGTTTAGAAGACTGAAGGTTATAAGAGATGGCTACACCGGACACTGCCTGCCCATCCTTGGTGGTGACTTTGTAGAAAATATCGTCAAACATGAATCCCCCGGTGTCAGCCTTTTTCGTGATTCCATCAGGAATCGGTGTCGCAAACTTGGATGATTCTTTAAAGGAAACCGCCTTAACTGCCAAGTCACTGAACTCAGCCGCATACATTGTACCTGGCATCGCAATCAAAACAAAAGCCAGCATTATTTTTTTCATAAACAACTTTTCCTCCCGTGTTAAGTATCTTACTACTATTGCGGAAGCGCTGTATTTAGGGGCCGCTGAAAAAGTATT
>DMES01000002.1 GCA_003450815.1 Elusimicrobiota bacterium
TGCATGCACTGCAAGACGGCGCTGGCCCAGGCGGAAGTCGAGTACGAGGGCCAGACGACCCCGTCGGTGTACGTGAAGTTCCCCGTGAAGGCGCCCAGCCCGGCACTGGCTCAGGCGCTCGGTGGTCGGACGGCCTCCCTCGCCATCTGGACCACGACGCCCTGGACGCTCCCGGCCAATCTCGCCCTCGCGATTCACCCCGGCGAGACCTACACCGCGCTCGAGGTCGGCGGCGAGTGGCTCATCACCGCCAGACGCTCGGCGCTCTACGTCGGCTTCATCGATGGAGTGCGGGGCCGCGCCGCGGCCACGGGGCTCGCGGTGTCGGGCGAGGCGCTCGCGGGCACCCTGGCGCGCCACCCCTGGCTCGAGCGCGACGTGCCGGTGATCCCCGCGGACTTCGTCGCCATGGACACCGGCACGGGGCTCGTCCACATCGCTCCCGGCCATGGGGAGGAAGACTACGAGCTTGGGCGCAAGGCGGGGCTCAAGGTCTACAACCCGGTGGACGACGACGGCCGGTTCAGGGCAGAGGTGACGCACTTCGCCGGGCTCACGGTGTGGGAGGCCAACCCCAGGATCATCGAGCATCTGCGGAGCGTGGGGGCGCTCGTGGCATCGGTCCCGTTCGAGCACACCTACCCGCATTGCTGGCGCTGCAAGAATCCGACGCTCTTCCTCGCCACCGAGCAATGGTTCATCGCCCTCGATCAGACGGGCCTCCGGCAGAAGGCGCTGGACGCCATCCGGCGCGACGTCCGGTGGATCCCGCCCTGGGGCGAGGAGCGCATCTTCAACATGGTGGCGCATCGTCCCGAGTGGGTCATCTCCCGCCAGCGGGTCTGGGGCGTGCCCATCGTCGCCTTCTACTGCCAGGCCTGCGACGGGCTCTTGCTGGACGAGCCCCTCGTGGAGCACGTGGCGGCCATCATGAGAGCCGGCCGCGGCGCCGACGAGTGGCACGCGCGCGAGGCGGCCGACCTCCTGCCCCCCGGCACCGTCTGCCCCAATTGCGGCGGGGTCTCTTTCCGCAAGGAGACGGACATCCTCGACGTGTGGTTCGACTCCGGCTGCAGCCACGCGGCCGTGCTCGAGACCCGGGCCGATCTCCGCTGGCCGGCCGACATGTACCTCGAGGGCTCGGACCAGCACCGCGGCTGGTTCCAGACCTCGCTCATTCCGTCAGTGGCGCTGCGCGGAGAGCCGCCATTTCGCACGGTGCTGACGCACGGTATGGTGCTGGATGAGCAGGGCCGCGCCATGCATAAATCCATAGGAAACAACGTTTCCCCGCAGGAGGTCATTAGTAAATACGGCGCCGAAATACTGCGCTTGTGGGTGGCGCTATGCGACTATTCAGAGGATGTGCGCATATCTGAAAAGCTGCTATCGGGTCCCATAGACACCTATCGCAAGATACGCAATACCATACGTTACCTGTTGGGGAACCTTAGCGATTTCAATCCGGCCAAGCACCGTATGAGCGACGAGAAACTTCTGGAAACCGATCGCTATATACGCGCGCGTCTTGCCGTAACCGCGGCCGCGGTTGACAAACATTACAGGAACTTTCAGTTCCGTCCGGCTATCCGCGCCGTGGCGGATTTCTGCATACTTGACCTGTCAGCTTTCTACCTTGACTCCCTCAAGGACCGGCTTTATACCCTGTCCGCTGACAATCCCGCGCGGCGTTCCGGCCAGACCGTGCTTTACGATACGCTTACCGCAGTTCTGAAAATGATAAGCCCGGTGCTTTCTTTTACCGCTGAAGAATCCTGGCAGACGGCCAGAAAGGAAATAGCCCCGGACCTTGAAGAGAGCGTCTTTTTGAGCGACTATCCCCGCTTGCCGGCAGCGTGGCTGGATGTGTCTCTGCTTGAAAAATGGGAGCGGATAATGCGTGTGCGCGAACAAGCCACCAAAGCCATAGAAGAATTGCGCAAAACCGGCGTTGTGGGTTCTTCGCTTGAGGCGAAGGTCATTTTTAGGACCTCTAAAGAAGAAACCGCCGCTTTTATACGCGGGAACGAGGCATTGTGGCCGCAGGCGCTCATAGTATCAGAATGCGCGCTGGAAATGGATCCATCCGCAGAAGAACTTGAAATAAAGGTTTTACAGGCGGAGGGGGAAAAATGCCCCCGCTGCTGGCAGCGCAGAAAAGATATCGGCTTTAACGCCGCGCATCCCGGAGTTTGCTCGCGCTGCGCCGCGGCGCTTGAAGAAAAATGAAACATCCGTTAACCCCGGTCGTGATAGCCCTTGTTTTCTTCCTAGACAGGGCAGCCAAATACCTGGCCCTTAATTATCTTCCTGCAAGGCCGCTTAAACTGGCGCCTTTCCTGAAGCTTACGTATGTGGAAAATACCGGAGTAGCTTTCGGCATGTTCCAGGAGCGCAACGCGATTTTTCTCGCGCTTTCGGCCGCGCTGGTGGCGGGCTTGCTGTTCGCCAGAAAAAAACTGGCCGCTTATGGTCGCCCGGCCGAATTGGGCCTTGCCCTTGTGCTTGGCGGGGCTTTAGGAAATATTTATGACCGTATAGCCTACGGTTTTGTGGTGGACTTTCTAGACCTCTCTTTTTTTCCGGCTGTTTTTAATGTGGGCGACAGTGCGATTACCGTTGGTGCAGTGCTGTTGGGCTGGGCTATGAGGGAAAGAGAGGATAGTCACAAGTCACAGGTCACAGGTCACAAGACATAAGTCACAAGTTACAAGTCACAGGTCACAAGTTTACAAACGCTAAAAAGCTGGTGATGTTTCTTGCTTGTGAATTGTGACCTGTGACCTGTGACTTGAGACCAAAAGTTTTAAGCTTGTAAACGGCAGTGGAGAATTATGAAGGGATTCTTTTATTTGGCGGCGCTGGTTTTAACTATAGCCGGGTGCAACCGGGATCCCCGGTATTATTTTGAAGAGGGCAACCGGCAGGCTTCCGCTGGCAGGTTAGACGAGGCCATCGAAAATTATAACCGGGCCGTAATTCTTAAAAGAGTGTTTCCTGAAGCGCTGACCTCGCGGGGGATGGTTTACGAAAAATCCGGTGACAATCAAAAAGCCGTTATTGACTACAAAAAAGCCATTGATGTGGCGCCTTCCTATCTGCCGGCCTACAACAATCTTGCCGCCCTCTATCTTGAGGCCGGCACCTACCAGGAGGCGCACAAATACCTGACAGTCGCCATTGACTTGGCTCCAGGGTATGTGTATGCGCGCCTGAACCGGGGTATACTTTCTTACCACAAGGACGATTGCGCCGCCGCTGTGACCGACCTTTCCAAGGTTATCGCGGAAGATCCTTCCATGGGGTTGGCATTCTATTACAGGGGCCTTTGCTACAGGAGAATGCGTAACCTGAGCGGCGCGCTTGGCGATTTTAACTCCCTGCTGGCGCTGGATAAAAACTCGTCCGCCGCCTGGTTTGAAACCGGCAGAAGCAAATTAGCGTCCGGAGATTACGCCGGCGCGGCGGGAGATCTGCAAAAAGCTATAGGGCTTAAAAGAGGCGTTTATGGTTATCACTACGCTTTGGCGCGGGCTCTGGCAAAGCTTGGCGACTATAATGATGCGCTGACGAACGCGGATAAAGCGCTGGAATTGAAAAAAGATTACGCGCCGGCTTGCGCCCTGAAAGGCGATGTTTTTGCCCTTATGAAAAACAAGGCCGGCGCCATAGAGCAATACCTGAAAGCGGCGGAACTGGCGCCTGAGAACTCCGCCTTTTACCGCGCTCTTGCAGCCCCTTTTGAGAGCAGAACGCTTCAGTCAGCGCACAAAAAAAGCAAGAGCAGGAGGCGGTAAACAGCAAGGGGGAAAGTGAATGGTAAAGAGTAAAGAGTAAACACTTTACACTTTACGCTTTACTGTTTACTGTAGTTATTGAAGGCCAAATCCATGTCTGAAGAAAAAGAGCAGCTTTCCTGGAAGAAAAGATTTCTGGCAAACAGGGTTACTTTTGAAAGCATTTTGTTTGAGAAAGAACTGGTGATCCCCGCAAGAGAAAAACTGAGCGCCGGCCTGCTTGGCGCGGCCGGCATCTGGCTTTTCGGGACACTTTTGCTTGTCCAGTGGGTGCTGAGGCAGGGGCATTCCTTTCCAGCCGCGGACTTGGCGGGGTTTGAGCGCATTAACGCATATGCCGCGCAAATATCTTCCGGTGGCTTTTGGAGCCTGTTTCAACCTGTGATATCGGGTTTTGAACTGGATCCCACCCCTCCGCTGTATTATCTGAGTTATGTGCCGGTTTTCAGATTCCTCGCTTCCGACTTTGTGGCGGCGATGCTGATAGTCAACTCTTTCTACCTGTTGATTATAGCGCTGGCGATTTTTTTGGCTGTTAAAAAAAGCCGGAATAACTTTTCAGGCTGGCTGGGGACGGCTTTCGTCACGGGTATGCCGTTTACGCTTGAAGCGGCGCGGCATCCGGAACCCGAACTTGCCGCCATGGCCATGGCGGCGGCCGCTTACTGCTGTTATATAAACTCAGAAGATTTGGAACACCCCGACTGGAGTTTCTGGTTCTCTGTTTTCTTTTCGCTCGGTTTCTTTGCGCACAGTCACTTCTGGGTTTGGGCCCTGCCGCTGGTGCCTTTTATAATTCCGGCTGTGGTCGGCTATGCTGCGAGGAACGAGATCTTAAAGGGGCTGTTCCTTGGAGTGGTGTTGAATTTGCAGTGGTATAGTGTTTTTTTTATTTCCCGTTTTTCAGGGCTTTACAGGCCGGAAACCCAAAGCGCCGGTTTCTGGACATATTTCAGCTTATCAGCCCAGGCGGCCTCGCTGCCCTTTTTTATTATCGGGGGAGTGACCCTGTTATGGATGTATTTTTCTGTTTTCATGCCGTACGCCAATAGAAAAATTGTGGCGGCCTGGTTTTGGGCGCCTTGTCTGGCGCTTACATATCTTGCCGGAACCAACGCGCCCAAATTAATTTACCCGGCTCTTTTTCCTTTGGCCATCGCCACGGCGGTGATGACACCCAATTTTATCAGGAAGTATATTCTTTGGCTGGCGCTGGGACTTGCCTTTTTGAATCAAATCGGGCTGGTGCCCCCCTTACGTATCGGCGGCTATCCGGTTGCGGGCCTTGGGACGCCGCATAAGGATGGACGGCGCGTCGCAGAAATTCTTGAGAACCTGACCCCTCAGTCGCCAGGGCCTTTGCGCGTTTTAGTGGCTGGCGGAGATAACAGTTTCACCCCCTCCATCTTCAGGCTTTCCGCGGCCGCGCGCGGCGGAGCTAAAAATATATTTTTTTATAATAGGTCCGGCCTGGCTCCGGCTTTCGCCGATTATATCGTGTTTAAAACTCGCAGGTATGGAGAGGCTTTGGGGGGGGCAAATAGCTTTTCTTCCATTTTTTTAGAACCCTGGTTCGGCCTGCTTTTTGAAAAGAAGCGTGAGCTTGAACTTAAAGACACCTCCAAGGTCGTGATTTACGCCAAACGCAGGCAGACGGTCGAGCCTTTTGCCGCGGGGAAATATGCCATTGACAAATACTCCCTAGGCGGCTTTGAATTTGAAAACGCGGAATTGACGCTTGAAAATTTCGATCCCCTGAAAAGCGGATATGCCCGCGCGCTGTTTTTTGCGCGTGCAGCTTCGTACGAAGATGTTGATATATACGGCCTTACTCTGGAACTTAAGGACTTCAGGGTTTTCTCGGCGGCCCCGGTTCTTTCGGAGCAGGATGCCGGGTCCGCTGATGAAGTTGCGGCTGTTAAGCCGCGCTTCCGCCGCAAGGGCGTGCCGGAGCTTGATAATTCAGATCTTGTGGTTGCCGGCGTCGGGGCCATAAAAGTAGTTTTGGCCCAGGTAAACACTAAAGATGTGGAGCGCTTTCTTGCGAAACGCCTACAATTCCTGGGCAGGCCTAAGGTGACGCTTACGCCAACGATACTGCGGTATTCGGATCTTCACCGTAAGATCAATGCTGAGTTCTCTCTTGAGGTGAAAAGAAATTCTCTTTTCACTCTGAAACTGGATTCTTTCGAGTGGGCGGGATATCATGTCCCTAAATTTGTTGCGCGTAACTTGGCCTTTAACTACGATTTCGCGTTAAGCCCTTACATGCTGAGTTTTGACACGATCAATATGCCGTTGACAGGCCGCTTTTATTAAAAAATTTTGCGGCAAAATTTTTTACCATGGAATAATGGAAAAAGACTATAATTTTCTTCTTTTATGCGCAAGCACTATAGTGTTTGGCGGTTGCGTGCCGCTTGACGAGGCTTCGCTGCCCAAAGCCCAGGCTTCGCGGGCCATGCAAGCGCCTTATAAGGAGCTTTATCCCGGCTATAAAAGCAATGAGAGCCTGCATTTTGTGGTTAAAGCGTATTCTTCCGAAACAACGCAGCGCTACAGTTCCTTGTGTGAAGAAGACTACCAGCGAATCATGGTCGATCTGGGCATTTACTCCTTTGTGCCTTCAAAGCCTTATAATATCGTCATCTACGGCGATGCGGCTGAATATCATCTTAAAACTTCGCAGCCGGCCTGGTCGGGGGGGATAACATACGGCAATGCCATACTTATTTACGACTTCGAAGGTTCTCCCGGCATTCTGGCCCATGAAATGACGCATCTGGTATTTAACGAGTTTATGGGGCTTTCCGCTCCCGAGAGTCTGCGCTGGCTTAATGAAGGTATCGCAGTCTACGAGCAGATGCGCGCCGACTATCCTTCCAAAGCCAGTTATGAGGGCAAAATAGCGAGTGATATTTCATTGAATCCTATCCCGTTTTCACAGATGATGAACCTGGTACCCCGCGGCGAGAATGATGCCATGGTTGAGCGCTGGTATGCACAGGCCGGCTCAGTGGCGTCTTTCATGTTAAGGCAGGGCGGCTCGCTCAATTTTTCTTATTTTTTAGGCCGCCTGAAAGACGGACAGGGGCTGGATGAAGCCGCTGCTGCCTCTTTCGGCGGACTGTGGAAGGATATGAAGGATGTAGAGCGGACCTGGCTATTGGAAATAAAGCGTTAATTATGAATTCCGATGATCCAAAAATAAAGAAAGCCGTGGTTCCCCTTGAAGGCGTGCATTGCGCCTCCTGTGTGGCGCGCATTGAAAAGAGCCTGGGCAATACCCGCGGTATAGACCGCGTTTCAGTGCACCTTCCTTCAAAAACAGCTTTCCTTTTTTATGACCCCGCTTTGATCACCCCGCTTCAGATAGAGGGGAAAATTGAAGAACTCGGCTACAAGGCACTGGCTTTTTCAGAGTCAACGCTGAAGTCGGAAAGCGTGGCGGTGGAATCGCTCCTGCGCGAAAAAGACATGTTCCGCAACCGTTTCTGGCTTGCGGCCGGCGGAGCCTTGTTTTTGTTTTCAGGCGGTTTTTTTGATCTTTCCCCTTATACCGGCATGCCGGTTGCGGCTGTAGTCTGGCTTTGGGGAGGCCGGCATTTCCACCAGGGGATGTTTAAGTCTTTAAAGGCCAGAACAGCCAATATGGATACACTGGTTTCCATGAGTACCAGCGTTACTTTTTTTTACGGGGTGTTTGTCACTCTTTTCCCATCGGTCATCCCGGTTTCATATCACGCCCAGTGGCATGAAGTGGCTATGCTCATAGCTTTCATCAATCTGGGCCGCTGGCTTGAGGCCCGCTCAAAAAACAAGGCGGGAGAGGCGGTTTCGCGCCTTTTTTCAATTGTGCCCAAGTTCGCCCGCCGTCTTCGGGCGGGCGCCGAGGAAACCGTGCCGGTTTCAGATATAGTGCCCGGCGATATTGTCAGTCTGCGCCCCGGAGAGCAGGTTCCGGTGGACGGTGTGGTAAAGCGCGGCGCCTCGGCCCTTGATGAAAGCCTGCTCACCGGCGAGGTACTGCCGGTGGATAAGTTGCCCGGCTCAAAACTTTACGCCGGCACCATAAATAAAAACGGGGCTTTGGAATTTAAGGCCACCGGTGTCGGAGAGGATATGGTGCTGACAAAAATTATAAAAGCTGTGGCTGAGTCCCAGGCGGCAAAAAGTTCAATACAGCACCTAGTGGATAAAATTTCGGCCTGGTTCGTGCCGGCTGTTTTTTTTATAGCGGCTTTTTCAGCCGCCGTATGGCTGCGTTACGGAGAACCCTCCCAGGCGGTAAATGTCTTTGCCGCGGTACTCGCGGTGGCCTGCCCCTGCGCAATGGGGCTTGCGGTTCCCATGGCGATAGTGGTAGGTTTCGGACGCGCGGCAGCTTCAGGTATTCTTATAAGGAACCCTGATGTGCTTGAGCACGCGGCAAAAATTGACGCGGTTTTATTCGACAAGACGGGCACTTTGACCTCGGGGCTGCTTCGGGTAATAAATGTAAAACCTAACGATATATCCGAAGGTTCATTCGTAGAATTGCTAGCGTCAGTGGAGGAAAAATCGGAACATCCGCTGGCGCACGCGGTGCGGCAATTCGCCGCTGAGCGCGGCATAAAACCGGAGACGCCCGCATCCTTTGAGGCGCTACCCGGGAAAGGCGTAAGGGTTAAGTTGTCGGCGGGCTTGGCGCTTGCGGGATCCGCCAAGTGGCTTGCGTATAAAGGCGTGTCTATACCGGAGTCCGCGCTTGCCGCGCTTGATGGAACAGAAGGTTCCGCCCTGTTCTTGGCGTTAAACGGCCAGTTTAAGGGATATGCCGAGTTTGGCGACGCTTTACGACCGGAGGCCCCGGCCGTGCTTCGCGCGCTGAGCGATATGGGAATTGAACCGGTGCTGGTTTCCGGCGACCGCCAAAAAGCGGTAATGGCTGTGGCGCAAAAGCTTTCCATAAAAACCTTTTACTCTGAAATATTCCCTGAGGAAAAACGGCGGATCTTGCTGCGCTAC
Source organism: Elusimicrobiota bacterium (assembly GCA_003450815.1). Classification (GTDB taxonomy): domain Bacteria; phylum Elusimicrobiota; class Elusimicrobia; order Elusimicrobiales; family UBA9959; genus UBA9634. The sequence continues at coordinate 8,805 of DMES01000002.1, forward strand.
AAGGCCCTTGGCAGAAAGACGGCCATGGTCGGCGACGGATTTAACGACGCCGCGGCTCTTTCCGAGGCCGACATAGGAGTGGCCATGCGTTCAGGCGCCGATATCGCCGTGCGTGCGAGCGATATAACCCTTATGAATAACGACCTTTCTTCCCTGGTGGAAGCGGTCAAGCTTTCGAGGGCCATTAAAAAAGTGATCAACCAGAATCTTTTCTGGGCTTTCGCGTACAATACCGTGCTTATCCCGCTTGCGGCCGGGGCGCTGTATCCTTCTTTGGGCTTTACCATCCCGCCCTACTTTGCCGGCGGAGCCATGGCTTTAAGTTCGGTTTCTGTGGTAATTAATTCTCTCAGACTGAGAAAAATGAGAATATGATTACACGGATTTAATACGGCGATTACACAGATTGTATCTTGATCCCAGAAACAAAAGTTGGCGAAGGAGTATATATGAAAACAAAGTTCGGCTATACTTCGGGCCAGGCCCGCAGCGTGGGGAAAATAACACTGCCGAGTATTGAGGCCTGGGAAAACCAGTACAGACGGGATTACACTATAAAGATAGTCCACCCGGAATTTACCTCCGTCTGCCCGAAAACAGGTTTGCCTGATTTCGGCACGATTACTGTTGAATATATCCCGGGGAAAATGGTGCTGGAACTTAAGTCGCTTAAGTATTATTTCCTGCAATACCGAAATATCGGTATTTTTATGGAAAATATAGCGAACCGTGTTCTTGACGATGTGGTGCGGGCTATAAAGCCAAAAAGCTGTACGGTAACCGGAGAGTTCACCCCCAGAGGCGGCTTACGCTCAGTAATAACCGCACAATACAAGAGAAAACCCCAAAAAATCAGATAAAATGTTGCTTCAACATTTTATTAGGATTTGCGAAAAGAATGCGGGTTGCCGTCCTAAAAAATATATTATAAAATCACAGTAAGAGATATCGCTCTTCTGTGCAGTGCGGGCGGGGTGCGATAGGCCCGTGCGAATACCTTCGTTAGAGAGCACGGGTTCCTTTTAGGAGAGGTTCAGTGAGCGTTTCCGGCTTAATGCCGGAATAGCGAACGACGAAGGGGAGCTTAGCTCCCCTCGTGGAGCACCGGGCCGCGATACCTTTTAAGGCCCGGCGGTTAATCCGCCCCGAACGCTGTGCAGTGCGGGCGGGGTGCGACAGAGGCCCAGTTGGCGCAGCGGGTAGTGCCCTGGGAAAGTATGACACAGTCGGCATAGCTATTTTCCGGAGCCCGCAAAGCGGTTTTTGCCCAGTTGGCGCAGCGGTAGCGCGTTCCCTTGACATGGGAAAGGTCACAGGTTCGATCCCTGTACTGGGCACCATTTTTAGTTCCTGCTCTAACAGCAGCAGGAACAATGATTACACAGATTACCGGGGAAGATTACACAGGTTAAGATGTAGTAGTTTGGTTTTACAGCTTTTGTTTCAGAAATCAAGATGCAATCTGTGTAATCGTCGTGTTAAATCCGTGTAATCATAATTCTTTTATGGTAGAAGAAAAACCTGAAAATTATGTTGAAAAAATGCGCCATTCGCTGTCGCATGTCATGGCGGAGGCAGTGGTGGAGCTTTTCCCCGACACGAAACTGGGTATCGGGCCGGCCATAGAGAACGGTTTTTATTACGATTTTGACACCCCTCATCATTTCGTCCCCGATGATTTGCCCGCCATAGAAAAGAAAATGCGCCATATTATAGCCCAGGCGCAGAAATTTGAGCGGTCAGAAATGCCGAAGGAAGAAGCGCTAAAGTATTTCAGCGGTCGGGGTGAAAAGTACAAAGTGGAACTGGTCAGCGACCTGACCGACGGCACTATCAGCATTTATAAAAACGGGCCTTTTTCGGACCTGTGCAAGGGACCGCATGTAGAGCATACCGGCAAGATCAAGGCCTTTAAGCTTATGTCTATCGCCGGCGCTTACTGGCGCGGCAACGAAGCGAACCCGATGCTTCAGCGCATATACGGCGTGGCCTTTGAAACTCCGACGGAACTTGACGCCTATATTAAAATGCAGGAGGAGGCGGCAAAGCGCGACCATCGTAAGCTTGGCAAGCAGCAGGAGATTTTTGTCTTTGACGATGATGTCGGCCCCGGGCTTCCTCTTTGGCTGCCCAACGGCGCTGTGATAATAGAGGAGCTTGAGCGGCTGGCCAAGGAAACCGAGGCCGCCAGCGGCTATCAACGCGTAAAAACGCCGCATATCTGCAAAGAGACTTTGTACCGAAAAAGCGGCCACCTGCCGTATTATGCGGAAAGCATGTTCCCCGCGATGGATATTGACGGGCAGAAATATTACCTGAAGCCGATGAACTGCCCGCACCACCACAAGATATACGGCGCCAAGCCCCGCAGCTACCGCGACCTGCCCGTGCGCCTGGCCGAGTACGGCACCTGCTACCGCTACGAACAGTCCGGAGAGCTTTTTGGCTTGATGCGCGTGCGCTCGATGCAGATGAACGACGCTCACATCTATTGCACACCGGAGCAGTTTCAGGAGGAGTTCCTGGCGGTCTGCCGCATGTATCTTGGCTACTTTAAGATCTTCGGCATAGAAAAGTATGTTATGCGTTTCAGCACGCATTCAGACGAAGGGTTGGGCAAGAAATATGTGGATAACAAAGAGATGTGGCAGTCCACGGAAAAAATGGTCCATGAGGCCTTGGTTAACGGAGGGTTGCCGTTCAAGGAAATCCCCAACGAGGCCGCATTTTACGGCCCGAAGATAGATGTCCAGATCTGGAGCGCCATAGGCAAAGAGTTCTCTTTGGCAACCAACCAGGTGGACTTTGCCGTGCCGGGCCGCTTCGGCCTGGTGTATAAAGACAAGGACGGTACTGAAAAGACTCCGCTGTGCATACATCGCGCGCCGCTGGGCACACATGAGCGCTTTGTGGGATTTCTTCTGGAGCATTTCGCCGGCCACTTCCCCTTGTGGCTTGCTCCCACGCAGGTGAAAATTTTAACCATTACTTCAAACGAAGAGGATTATGTCCGCGGGATTTCAGATAAACTGAAAGCTGAGGGCTTCAGGGTTTCGCTTGACCTTGGCGCCGATACCATCGGCTCCAAAGTGCGCCTTGCTGCCATAGAAAAACCTGCCTGCACGCTGATAGCCGGCAAGAAGGAGAAGGCGGAAGGCACCATCGCCCTGCGGCTTAAAGGCGGCAAAAACCTTTACGGCCTTAAGCCGGATGAGGTTATAGCTAATCTCAAAAAAGAAAGGGACAGCCGCGCGCTCGTCAGCGTGTATATTTAGATAACCTGGGGGATGGTAATATAGCATGCGCTTTAAATTCACAAAGCTGAAACTTAGAGGACTCGTTCTTGTGGAACCGGAAGTAGGCAGCGATGCGCGGGGCACATTTTCAGAAATATATAAAAGCTCCGTATTCAGCAAAGCCGGCATTAAAGAAACTTTTGTGCAGGATAACCGTTCCGTTTCACAAAAAGGCGTGTTGCGCGGCCTGCACTATCAGCGCCGACCGTTTGCGCAGGCAAAACTGGTGAGCTGCGGCAGGGGGCGTGTTTTAGATGTGGCCGTGGATTTGCGTCGTGGGTCAAAAACATTCAAAAAGTGGTTCGGTGTGGAGCTTTCGGGCGAAAATCGCCTTTCGCTTTTTATCCCGGCGGGTTTTGCCCATGGTTTTCTGGCGCTTGAGGATGGTTCCGAACTCACTTATAAATGTTCAAAAGAGTACGCCCCCGCATATGATGCGGGCATAAGGTGGGATGACCCCGCGGTAGGGGTAAAATGGCCGGTTAAAAAACCGCGGCTCTCCGAAAAAGACAGCAATTTGCCGGTTTTATCCGCCGTAAAATCCCGGCGGATTCGTCAAAAAGTATGGCGGAAAGAGCGCTAACCTGTGAGGTTAAGGTGAATGGCTAGAGGTATATCGGCTTCCTAAAAGCCTAACTGCCTACAAGCCTGGCCACCTGAAAAATCAGGAGTGTTTCATAATGACTAAAACCATGCTTGTTACAGGCGGTGCGGGGTTTATCGGCTCAAACTTTATTCGTTTTGTTTTTGAAAAAACCGGGTTTAAAGGGCGGATAGTAAATTTTGACAAACTTACTTACGCCGGCCTGCGCGGGAATCTAAGCGATATAGAACGCCGCTTCGGCCCCAAACGGTATGTTTTTATAAAGGGAGACATTTGCAACTTTAAAAAAGTTAATGCGGTGATTAGAAAATACGATGTTTCAGTAATAGTCAATTTCGCGGCAGAGACCCATGTCGACCGCTCTATACACGGCCCGAGAGAGTTTATAGAAACCAATATAACCGGCGCCTTTAACCTGCTTGAGTGCGCCCGGGCCAACTGGAAAAACAGGAAAGACGTCCGGTTCCACCACATCAGCACCGACGAGGTGTTTGGTTCGCTCGGGAAGACCGGCCGCTTCATGGAAACCACGCCTTACGATCCCAGAAGCCCGTATTCGGCCGCGAAAGCTTCATCCGATCACCTTGCGCGGGCTTATTTCCACACTTACGGCCTGCCGGTCACTATTTCCAACTGCTCTAATAATTACGGGCCTTACCAGCATCCGGAAAAACTCATCCCGCTGGCGCTTCTTAAAGCTGTTGACGGCGAGCCCATACCGGTTTATGGCGACGGTGGAAATACGCGCGACTGGCTGTTTGTGGAGGACCACTGCCGGGCCATCTGGGTTATTCTCAGGCGCGGCAGACCCGGAGAAACATATAATGTGGGCGGCAACTGTGAAAAAAGAAATCTTGAAACCTTGAGGGCGTTATTCCGGGCCCTTGAAAAACTTAAGCCCTCCGTTAAAAATCAGATGCTTAAAGGGTGCCGCTACGAAGAGCTGATAACTTTTGTGAAAGACCGCGCCGGGCATGATCGACGCTATGCAATAGATTCCGGGAAAATCAAGAGAGAATTGGGCTGGAAACCTCGCTTCGGCTTTAGCGAAGGTCTTGAAGCGACTGTCGCCTGGTATCTGGCGCATGGCAGCCGGCTGAAAAAAACCGTGGCCGCGTCCTATCGTGCCTGGCTGAAAAAGAACTATATTTTGCGCTGAAAAAGTGTCTCCCCCTTAATTTGCTGAAATTTGATAATTTATGACCAATAATATTTTCGGCGTAATACTGGCCGGCGGCGCGGGAACCCGCCTTTGGCCGCTTAGCCGAAAGCTTCTGCCAAAACAATTTTTGCGCCTTGGAAAAGAAGACTCCCTTTTTGAGAAAACAGTATCAAGAATAACCCCTTTGACCGGTATAAATAATATAGTAGTGGTAACAAATAAACTGCACGCCTTCGGCTCGGGCTACCATCAGCTGAAAAAACTGCGAATGCTGATAGAGCCGGAAGCCAGGAACACAGCTCCCGCCATAGGTCTCGCCTGCCTGTATCTGCTTAAAATATGCGGCAATGACCCAGTTGCCGTGGTGCTTCCCTCAGACCATATGATAGCCGACCGAAAGGCTTTTCTTAAAGTTTTGTCTGTGGCGGTCAAAGAAGCAGAAAAGGGGAAAATCGTTACGCTCGGCATAACGCCCGATTCCCCTGAAACCGGTTATGGATACATTAAGAGGGGGAAACCGATAACAGTCACAAGTCACAAGTCACAAGTCACAAGTCACAAGCCAGAAGTCACAGGTCACAGGTCACAGGTTGTAAACGGGGATTTCTGCGGAGAGGTTTTTAGTGTTGATAAATTCGTGGAAAAGCCGGATTTTGAGACGGCCCGTAAATATCTGGAAAACGGCGGTTATTACTGGAACGCGGGGATGTTTGTCTTTAAGGCTTCGGTTATGCTTGAGGAATTTAAAAAATATCTGCCCGCGGCTTATAACCTGCTTGAAAAAATAAATAAAGAGGCTTTTGAAGGTGAAAAAGTAAATTATGACGGCCTTGCCACCTTGTTCTCAAAAATGCCGGCCATTTCCATAGACTACGCGGTAATGGAGAAGTCCGATCGGGTTTGCGTTATCCCTTCAAAATTCGGCTGGAGCGATGTTGGCAGCTGGCATTATTTCTATAGCGCGCTTCCCAAGGACGGGAACGGTAATGTTAAATTAGGAGACGTCCTGGCCCTTGACGCGCGGGACAACCTGCTCTATTCCGGCAGCAGGCTTGTAACGGCCATAGGTGTTAAGAACCTGGCCATTATAGAAACCAGCGATGCTATTCTGGTTTCGGAGATCAACCACTCGCAGAAAGTTAAAAAGATCGTAGATGAGCTAAAAAAACAGAACAGGCGCGAGCTGGACGAGCATATAACCGTGGAGCGCCCCTGGGGTTCTTACACGGTGCTTGACGACTTGCCCAACTACAAAGTTAAAAAACTTAAAATTTATCCGGGTCACAAAATAAGCTATCAATACCACAACCGTCGTTCAGAGCATTGGTTTGTTGTCAAGGGTTCGGCTGAGGTTACCTTGGACGGGAAAAAGATGAAAATACGGAAAAACCGTCATGTGGACATACCGCTTAAAGCCAGACATATGCTCTTTAATCCGGGCCCGGCGGACCTGGAGATAATAGAGGTCCAGTCGGGCGCTTATTTCGGCGAAGACGATATTATCCGTTTAAACGATTTCTACGGCAGGAAGTAGAGAAAGATGCGTCGAGGCAAGGATGTAAAGACGCAAGGAGGGGTGAAAGAAAATATTCTCAAGACTGCTTTGCATTTTAAGTCTAAGTTGCTTTGCGTCTAAATTGCTATGCATCTAAAGGTGAATGTATGAAAAAGGCATTAATAACCGGCATAACCGGACAGGACGGGGCGTATCTGGCGGAACTACTTCTTAAAAAAGGCTATGAAGTGCATGGTGTCAGACGCCGTTCGTCCTCCTTTAATACGGCCAGGATAGACCATCTTTACAGCGACCCGCACAATAAAGGTGTGCGCCTTAAACTGTATTATGGAGATCTTACTGATTGTCCGGCTTTGGTTCATATCATGCAGAGAGTACGTCCCGATGAGGTTTATAATCTTGGCGCTCAGAGCCATGTGGCGGTAAGTTTTGAACAGCCGGAATATACCGGCAATGCCGACGCTCTTGGAACATTGCGCCTGCTGGAAACCATAAGGATACTGGGACTTGAAAAACATACAAAGTTCTATCAAGCTTCCACTTCTGAGCTGTTTGGGCAGGTACGCGAGACCCCTCAGAGCGAAAAAACGCCTTTTTATCCGCGCTCACCTTACGGTGTGGCCAAGCTTTACGCCTACTGGATTACCGTCAATTACCGTGAATCCTATAATATGTTCGCTGCCAACGGTATACTCTTTAACCATGAGTCGCCACTCAGGGGCGCTACTTTTGTCACTCGCAAAATAACCATGGCGCTGCCGCGGATCCTTCTGGGCCGGCAAAACTGCCTGTATCTAGGCAACCTTGATGCCAAGAGGGACTGGGGGCACGCAAGGGATTATGTTGAGGGTATGTGGCGTATGCTTCAGCAGAAGCGGCCTGGTGATTTCGTTCTTGCCACCGGAGAGCAGCATTCCGTAAGGGAGTTTGTGGATATAGCCGCCCGCAAAATGGGCATGGTTTTGGAATGGAAGGGCAGTGGGCCCGCTGAGCTTGGTATACTTAAAGCCTTTAAAAAACCATCGGAAGTTGAGTTGTGCCGTGGGGACATAAAAGCCAGGCTTGGAGATGTTTTGGTGCGGGTTGACCCGAAATATTATCGCCCCGCAGAAGTGGAAACGTTACTCGGAAATCCGGCTAAGGCTAAGAAAATACTTGGGTGGAAGCCAAAAACTTCCTTTGAAGACTTGGTTACTGAAATGGCCATGTCCGATCTGCGGGGTGCGCTTCGTGAATTGCATTTGGAAAAAGGCGGTTTTAAAGTGAAGAGCCGGGCAGAATAATAGGCCGATTTAATATAGTGCAACATGAACAAAGCTTTAATAATAGGAGTAAGCGGCCAGGATGGGGCGTATCTGTCAAAATCACTCTTAGCAAAAGGCTATAGGGTCTTTGGTTCCTCAAGAGAGATTAATAACAATAATTTCACCAATCTAAAAACCCTTGATGTTTTTGACAAGGTTTCCGTGCTGCCGCTTAATCCCAGCAGGTTTTCCGAGGTTTTCGCGATTGTTAAAAATGTCGTACCGGATGAAATTTATAATCTGGCCGGGCAAAGTTCGGTCAGCCAGTCTTTTTTGCGGCCGCTTGAGACCATAGAAAGCATAGCCTCTTCCACCGTCAATCTGCTAGAGGCGGTTCGCATTTCGGGGGCTCAGATCCGCTTTTACTCCAGCGTTTCCAGCGACTGTTTCGGAGGCACTGACTTTCACGCCGACGAAAGCACCTCTTTTAATCCCAAAAGCCCTTATGCAATAGCTAAAGCAATGGCTTTCTGGGCAACCAAAAATTACAGGCTGGCGTATGGTATTTTTGCCTGTTCAGGCATACTTTTTAATCATGAGTCTCCCCTCCGGAACGAAAATTTTGTGACAGGTAAAATAATCAATACCGCACTAAGAATAAAAAATGGCTCAAAGGAAAGGCTTAAGCTGGGCGATATTTCAGTCATAAGAGATTGGGGCTGGGCTGAAGAATTTGTGGAAAGCATGTGGCTGGTGCTTCAGCAGAAAAAACCTGATGATTTCGTGATTGCGACAGGTGAAAGTAATAGCCTTGAGGCACTGGTGCGCGAAGCTTTTCTCGCTTTCGGCCTTAATTGGAAAGACCATGTGGATTTTGACGCTTCTTTTTTACGGCCGTTGGACATAAAGGCAGAATACGCGAACCCAGCCAAGGCTTCTGAAATACTCGGCTGGAAGGCGAAGTTTAAAATGCGAGATGTGGTGCATGCGTGGGGCAAGGCGTTGGGAAATATATAATTGCGGAGGCTCCTTATGAAAGTCGTAATTCTGGCGGGCGGTTTGGGTACCAGGCTTTCGGAAGAAACGGACCTGAAACCCAAACCTATGGTTGAAATAGGCCAGCACCCGATACTTTGGCACATAATGAAACTGTATTCCAGTTACGGCTTCAACGATTTTGTGCTTTGTCTTGGCTACAAAGGGTATCTGCTGAAAGAATATTTCGCCAACTACTTCCTGCACCAGGCCGATGTTACCATAGATTTGAGAAATAATAAGTTGAAAGTGCATCACAGGAAGGCAGAGCCATGGAAAGTGACCCTTGTGGATACCGGCCTTAACACTATGACCGGAGGGCGCATAAAAAGGATAGCAAAGTACGTAGGCAACGAAACCTTCATGCTAACTTATGGCGATGGTGTGGCCGATGTAAACATGAAAAAGCTGGTGGAATTTCACAAAAAGCACAAAAGGAAGGCCACTATAACCGCAGTGCAGCCGATCGGCAGGTTTGGCGCCATTGACATAGGCCAGGCGGGAGAGGCCGTGTCTTTCCAGGAAAAACCGCTGGGCGACGGCGCCTGGATAAACGGCGGTTTTTTTGTGCTTGAGCCGGAAGTGTTCAAATATATACGCGACGACGCTTCAATCTGGGAGCGTCAGCCGCTTGAAACCCTGACCAGAGAAAAACAGCTTTCTGTCTACAGGCATAAAGGCTTTTGGAAATGCATGGATACGCTTCGAGATAAGCAGGAGTTGGAAAATTTTTGGCGCTCCGGAAATGCCCCATGGAAAGTCTGGAAGGAAGGGCAATGAAAGACAGGTTTTGGGCCGGGAAAAAGGTGTTCCTTACGGGCAATACAGGCTTTAAGGGAAGCTGGTTGTCGCTGTGGCTAAATAGTATGGGCGCCAAAGTTTATGGCTATGCCCTGAAGCCGCCTACCAGGCCCAGCCTTTTTGATCTTTGTTCCATCGGCAAAATAACAAACACAACCATCGCCGATATCCGCGACGCTGGCCGCCTTAAAAAGGCGCTTAAAACGGCCTTGCCCGATATAGTTATCCATATGGCGGCTCAGCCGCTGGTACGAGAATCTTACCGTGCGCCGGCGGAAACCTACGATACCAACGTGATGGGGACTGTGAACCTGTTGGAGGCTGTGCGCGCCTGCGGCAGAGTGAGAGCGGTGGTAAATGTCACCACCGACAAGTGCTATGAGAACAAGGAACGTCCGATTGCCTATCGCGAAGGCGAGCCCCTTGGTGGTTATGACCCGTATTCCTCCAGCAAGGCCTGCTCCGAGCTGGTCACTTCCGCCTACCGCAACTCATTTTTCAACCCCATGTGCTATTCTCTTAACTCTAAACTCTTAACTCCCAACTCACAACTTTCGTCTCACCATGTGGCTTTAGCTTCGGCCCGCGCGGGCAATGTGATAGGAGGGGGAGACTGGGCGGACGACAGGCTTATACCGGATATAATACGGGCTGCTTTGAGCGGCAAAAAAGTCCTGATAAGGAACCCCCGCGCAATAAGGCCATGGCAGCATGTGCTTGAGCCTTTGAGCGGATACCTGCTTCTGGCGCAGAAACTTTACCGGAAGGGCCCCGCCTATGCCCAGGCCTGGAATTTCGGCCCGGTGGAGTCAGACGCTAAAGATGTGGAATGGATAGTAAAACGCATGTTCCAAAAGTGGAGTGTCGCTCCCGGCTATGTTTTGGACTCATCCCGCCATCCGCATGAGGCCCATTACCTTAAACTGGATTCTTCAAAGGCGCGGCGCGCGCTGCTCTGGCGTCCGCGCTGGAATATCGGCCAGGCGATAGACCGGGTTATTGATTGGACAGAAGCCTATACGCGCAAAGAAGACATGCGAGGGGTCTGTTTAAGGCAGATAGAAGGATATGAAGAGGCATAGCAGTTTAGATGTAAAGCAATTTAGCGGCAGGGTCATTTAGAGGCACAGCAGTTTGGAGGCACGAAGGCGTAGAAGACATATCTTTTAGCGGTTAAATTTCTGGACTACCGAATTGTTAAGTGTTGAGCGGAGGGGGTATGGCTGGATTATATAAAGGTCTTAAAGTTTGGGAGAACAGTGTAAACCTCATAAAAAATATATATTCGGTAGCGGAAAAGCTGCCTAAAAGCGAGGAATATAACCTCAAGCAGCAATTAAAAAGGGCGGTAGTTTCGGTAGCGTTAAACATAGCAGAAGGAAAAGGGCGAAAATCAGCGAAAGAATTTTCCAATTTTCTAAATATATCGTTCGGATCTTTATGTGAAGTGGAAGCTATATTAACTTTGTGCCAAGAATTGAACTATCTTTCCAATCTGGAAGATACTTTCTCGCGCATAGAAGTGTTATTAAAAATGCTCTCTTCTTTAAAAAATAGTTTGGCTGAGAAACAGTCTTAAATGTTGTCTTTACATCTAAATTGCTTTGCCTCTTTGCATCTATCACTATCATGGAAATAATCTTCTTAGGCACCAATGGCTGGTACGACACTTCCACCGGCAATACCGTCTGCGCCCTTGTAAAGACAAAGCGCTTTGATATTGTGTTGGACGCGGGTAACGGTCTGACCAAACTTGACCGCTATTGCGACGGTTCCAAACCGGTCTATCTTTTCCTCAGCCATTTCCACCTGGACCACATAATAGGTCTGCACGCCCTGTTGAAATTCAGGTTTCGCAAAGGGCTCACTATATTCGCGCAAAAGGGCGCGCGACGCGTATTGAAAACATTCGTAAACGCCCCTTTTACCATGCCTCTGGATAAACTGCCTTATTCCGTAAAAATAGTTGAACTTCCCGACGAAGCCCCAAAGTTGCCTTTTAAGGCTGAAAGTCTGCCGCTTGAGCATTCCGACCCGGTGCTTGGCTTGCGTCTGCGACTTGACGGTAAAACCATTGTCTATTGCACCGATACAGGCCATTGTGCAAACGCTCTTAAGCTGGCGAAAAGGGCGGATCTGCTTATCTCCGAATGCTCCCATCTTTCGGGCGAGGAGAACCCCGGTTGGCCTCATTTTAATCCAGAAACGGCCGCCAGACTGGCGCTTGTGGCGGGGGTAAAGAATCTCGTGCTTACTCATTTCGCTGCGGACAGATATTCTACCATGCGCCGCAGGACCGCGGCGTTGCGCGTGGCTCGTAGGATATTTCCCGGCTCCGCCGCCGCAAAAGACGGAATGCGGATGAGACTGTAGGAATCCGTTACTATGCAGGTAGACAGAATGCAGAAGTCAGAATACAGAATAGCCGCTCTCAATAAGCTTCCGATAGCTTTTGCCGCTTTCTGGCTTCTGAATTCTGACTCCTGACTTCCTGAATAACCATACAAGGACCCCAATGACCCGTGAAGAAATTCTAAACGCTGTAAGGGCCTACCATTCGGTTGCTTTTTCCGTTAAGCCTTTCAATAGGGAAAAGGACACTGTTCGCTACGCCGGAAGGGTGTTTGACGAAAAAGAACTTGTGGCTCTGGTGGACTCGTCGCTTGATTTTTGGCTGACAGAAGGACGTTACGCCGAGAGTTTCGCCGAAAAGATCTCGGATTTTCTTGAAGTTGAAAATGTAATCCTGACAAATTCCGGCTCGTCCGCCAACCTGCTCGCGCTTTCGGCTCTGACATCAAAAAAACTAGGCAAAAAAAGACTTGTGCCCGGCGATGAGGTTATCACTGTCGCCGCGGGATTTCCTGCGACGGTGACTCCGATTCTGCAGAACGGTCTGATTCCGGTTTTTGTGGATGTGGAAATACCCACCTACAATGTAAATATTGAAGCCCTTAAAAAAGCTGTTTCACCTAAAACCCGCGCTGTCTTTCTAGCTCATACACTCGGCAACCCTTTTAATGTTGAAGAGGTAATAAAAATCGTTAAAGAACATGACCTGTGGCTTATAGAGGACAACTGCGACGCGCTCGGCAGCAGATATAGATGCGTAGAGGCGCAGCAATTTGGAGGCATAGGAACGTCCCCTCCGCGCCTCCACGCCTCCACGCCTCCACGCTTCCAGTACACCGGCACATTCGGGCATATCGCCACAATTTCTTTTTATCCAGCCCACCATATTACCACTGGTGAAGGCGGTGCCGTGGTGACCAATAACGAGCAATTGTCCCAGATCATACGCTCGTTCAGGGATTGGGGACGCGACTGCTACTGCGCCGGCGGGGAAAACAATACCTGCGGCAAGCGTTTCTCGCAGCAATTCGGTACGCTTCCCCCCGGATACGACCATAAATATGTTTATTCCGAGCTGGGCTACAACCTGAAAATGACCGATATGCAGGCGGCTATAGGTTCCGCACAAATGGACAAGCTTGAAATGTTCGGCGAGAAAAGACGCGGGAATTTCAAGCGTTACCAGAAGATGTTTTCCGCATACTCGCGCTTCCTTCTCCTTCCGGAGGCTACTCCTGGCTCGGATCCCTCCTGGTTCACCTATATTGTGTCCGTCAGGGACAACGCCCCCTTCAGTCGCAATGACCTGGTGACATTCCTGAACGAGCGCCGGATAGAAACAAGAAACATCTTCGCCGGCAATATGATTCGCCAGCCGGCTTTTATTGGCAGGCCCTGCCGTGTGCATGGGGAACTGAGCGTTACCGACTTCATCATGAACAATACTTTTTTCCTTGGAACTTATCCCGGTATGACCGGCGATATGTTCGCCTATGTTGAAGACTGTGTCGCCGAATTTATGGGACGGTTTTAAAGGCATAGATGCGTAGAGGCATAGCAGTTTAGAGGCATGGAGGCATAGCAATTTAGATGCGTAGAGGCGTAGCAATTTAGAGGTGTTCTAATATGGCTATTGTCAAGAAGTACAGATCCGAGGTCGTCGCCGTTGAAAATCCTGTCTCCGACATCAGGACCGTTACCCTGCGGCCTCTTGAGAAGGCTTACAAGTACAATCCCGGCCAGTTCCTTCACCTGGCGCTTGATGAATTTGACCCGGCCAGACCATGGCCCGAATCGCGCTGCTTTTCCATGCAGAGCTCTCCGGATCAGGAGACGATTAAAATAACCTTCGCGGAAAAGGGGAAATTCACCGCGCGCATGGCGCGCGAACTCGCTCCGGGAAAAGTTATTTATGTCAAACTGCCCTACGGGGATCTGTTTTCAATAGCGCATAACACGCAAAAAACCGTCTTTGTAGCGGGTGGGACCGGTATTACTCCTTTTCTTTCGCTGTTTACCTCTCCGGAATTCGCTGCATATCAAAATCCCAGTCTTTATTTCGGGCTGCGGAGTCTATCGCATCACCTTTATGCGGCCGACCTGGAAAAAGCCCTGGGTGTCAATCCCTCTTTTTCCGTCAAGCTGCAGAATGAGGAAAAAGACGGACGGCTTGATATTCAGAAGATCTTCGGCGAAAATGGCCCCTCCGCCGTTTATTTCATTTCGGGGCCTCCTGTCATGATTAAAAGTTTTAAATCATTCCTGGCCTCCAACGGCGTCCCGCCTGAAAACATCAGAACGGACGATTGGGAATAGTATTGCCGGCAACACTGTCCCCCTTGCCCGCTTAATCCCGCATCATTCCCGCCTGTGGCGGGAAGTAAGCTTTACCCCTTCAGCGGCTTCCACGCGGATGGCGGTGGGGAGTCAGTTTCAGCCGATTTGGACCGCCTCCTAAATGGTAAAATGTAATTATCCCGGGAACTATGCAATTGCCGGTCTAGCGGAGGAAAAATGGGGAAGAATATTTTTGACAAATTGTTCGTGCTTGAGATGGCAAATAACCATATGGGTGATGTGGAGCACGGTATAAACATCGTCAGGCAGTTCGGAAAAGTATGCCGTAAATTTGATTTCCAGTTCGCCTTCAAATTTCAGTACAGGCAGCTTGACACATTTATTCACCCCGTCTATAAAGGCAGGAAAGATATCAAGTACGTGGCCAGGTTCGAAGAGACCAGATTATCAGAACAGCAATTTCTTGAGATCAAGAAAGAGATGGACGCCAACGGGTTTATGGCCGTTTGCACTCCCTTTGACGAACCCTCGGTTGACCTTGTTGAAAAGCACGGTTACGACATAATAAAGGTTGCCAGTTGCTCGTTTACCGACTGGCCGCTTCTGGAAAGGGTGGCGGCTACAGATAAACCTGTCATACTATCAACCGCCGGCGCTCAATTGCATGATATAGACAACGTGATGGCCTTTATGGAACATAGAAAAAAGACCTTCGCTCTGATGCATTGTGTGGGCGAATATCCCACCGCCAAAGAGCATTATGAGCTTAACCAGATAGATTTTTTTCGGAAAAGATACCCCGAAGCCGTGATCGGCTACTCAACACATGAAGATCCGGATAATTACGCGGCTGTGCAGATAGCTATAGGGAAGGGCGCATCTATCCTTGAACGTCATGTGGGCCTTAAAACGGAAAAGTATGATGTGAATCAATATTCATCCAGACCGGATCAGGCTGAGAAGTGGCTCTCATCCGCACGGGACGCATTTACAATGTGTGGTGTCAGCGGTATACGACGCGACATAACCGGGAAAGAAGCGGATGACCTCAAGGGCCTTCAGCGGGGCGTATTCGCCAGTACGGATATAAGGCCCGGAGACAGAATAACCTCTTCCAATGTCTTTTATGCCATCCCGAACCTTGCCGGGCAGGTGCTCACAAACGATCTTTCAAAATACACACTCTTCACGGCGAAGACGCATGTCCCGGTCGGCAAGCCTGTAATGTCCGGTGACGTTGAGTGCAAAAACATACGCGGAAAAGTTTTTGAAATAGTGGCGAAGCTCCGCGATATCGTACTGGAAAGCAGGGTGGCGCTGCCGCCCAAAATTGAACTGGAACTGTCGCATCAGTACGGGCTTGAGAAAATAGACCGGTTCGGCGCGAATATAATAAACTGCATCAACAGGGAATATTGCAAAAAGATAATAATCATGCTTCCAGGGCAGGAGAATCCTTCGCATTCCCATAAGAAAAAAGAGGAAACCTTTCAGATCCTGCATGGCAGCCTTATTCTGAATATTGACGGCGTGGAAACAGAGCACAAGCACGGTGAAATAGTGGTGGTGGAGAGAGGCGTAAAGCACAGCTTCAGGTCCGATTCCGGGGCTATCTTCGAAGAGGTCTCCACCACGCATTATAAAGACGATTCGTATTACGACGACGTTCAGATAATGGAGAACAAGAACAGGAAGACTGAAATAACTTTCTGGTCCGACTGGTTCCTGAAGCCGGTTAAATGAAACCCGTCAGGACCATCGTATGGGATGTGGATGACACGCTTAATGATCTAATGCGCGTTTGGCTGGATGAATGGTTCCTGCCGCGCAATATTCAAGTTAAAGCGCGGTATATGGATATTAAAGCCAATCCTCCGCATAAAATACTAGGCATAAATCTTGAGGACTATCTCAGTTCTTATGACAAATTCAGGCTTTCCGGCAGTTATGCCCAAATGCCTCCGGCCGGCGCGGCGCTTCGCTGGTTTAAGGCTGAAGGTCATAACTACAGGCATATAGCTCTTACCGCCGTACCGCTTTGCGCGGCGCATGAATCCGCAGGATGGGTTTTCAGGCATTTCGGGCGCTGGATAAGAACATTTCATGTGGTGCCGTCTCCTAGGAAAAGCGCCCCTGCGCCTCTTTACGAAGCAGAGAAAGCTGATTTTATAAAGCGGCTGGACCGTTGCGACTTCTTTGTGGATGACAGCCGGCGCAATCTTGCCCCCGTCGCGCGGCTCGGAGTTAAATGTGTGCTGGTTCCAAAGCCCTGGAACGGGGCAAAAGGCACCCTTTCAGAAGCGCTTGGTAAAATCAGGGGAATGAGGCTATGATAAAACTTTCCGATTATGTGATGAATTTCCTTTCCGGCCTTAAAGTCGGCAATATATTCCTTCTGCCGGGTGGGGGAGCCATGCATCTTGTGGATTCCCTGGGCCGGAACCGCGCTTTGAGCTATACCGGCTGTCTTCATGAACAGGCGGCTGTAATAGCCGCTGACGCCTATGCGCAGTATAAAGGGACTCTCGGAGTCGCTCTTGTTACCACCGGGCCGGGCGGCACTAACGCCATTACCGGCGTGGCCGCCTCGTGGATAGATTCCACTCCGCTGCTTGTGCTTTCGGGGCAGGCTAAAAGATGCGATCTTATTGGCAGCAGCGGCCTCCGCCAGAGAGGCATACAGGAAGCCGATATCATTGCTATAGTAAAATCAGTCACCAAATATGCAGTAACCGTAATGGACCCGTATTCCATACGGTACCACCTTGAGAAGGCCGTTTTCCTGGCCTGTAGCGGCCGCCGGGGGCCGGTCTGGCTGGATATTCCGCTGGATGTGCAGGGCGCAAAAATAGACGAAAAAAAACTTAAGGGTTTTAAATCTCCGAAACCAGCGGCTAAAGAAAGAAACCAGGCGCGGGCGGCGGCTGTCAGGGCCATCGAACTCCTGAACAAAGCCGAAAGACCGGTGATACTTGCCGGCGCGGGGATAAGGATGGCTGGCGCTTTGGAAGATTTCCGCGCCCTGGCGGCCGGATTAAAACTGCCTGTGCTTACCACCTGGCGCGCCGCCGATTTTCTGGCGGAGGACTGTCCTTTTTATTTTGGAAGGCCGGGTTCTATCGCCGGGCGCGGCGCTAATTTTATACAGCAGAACTCCGACCTTATCATTACTGTGGGCGCAAGGCTTGACCTGCCGCAGGTCGGTCATAATTACGGGCTTTTCGCCCGTGGCGCTAAAAAAGTGGTGGTTGACATAGATCCGAGGGAGATAGCAAAGCTGAATATGCGTGTGGACGTCAAAGCCGTATGTGACGCGAAGCTTTTCATATCGGAATTCATAAAAAATGCCGGCGGTGTAAAGGAAAAGAACCGTTCTCCCTGGCTTTCCAGGTGCGCTTATTGGAAAGCTACGTATCCTGTGGGGATGAACGTGCCTTCCGGACAAAATACCCGGGTCAACACCTACTCCCTGATAGACGTCTTATCACGGTTAATGAATAGCGGCGACATCCTGGTCCCGGGGAGTTCCGGTTCCTGCGCCGAGATAACTATGCAGGCTTTCAGGGTTACGTCCGGGCAGCGCATACTGAACACTCCTGGGCTTGGCTCAATGGGTTTCGGCCTTCCAGCAAGCATAGGGGCCTGTATAGCCGGCGGCGGAAAAAGAACGGTAAGCGTAATAGGTGACGGAGGCCTTCAGCACAATATACAGGAACTTGAGACCATACATCGCCTAAAGCTTCCAGTTAAAATTTTCGTTTTAAGCAATAACGGCTACAGTTCCATAAGGCTGATGCAGGCCAGGCATTTTAACGGCAACTATGTCTGCTGCGGACCTTCAAGCGGACTTACGGTTCCTGATACCGTGAAGGTGGCGTCGGCGTATGGACTTAAAACATACAGAATACATAATTCCCGGCGGCTTGCCGCGGACGTTAAAAAAGTTCTTGAAATGCAGGGTCCTGTGATATGTGAAGTCATGGTTGACCCTGATTTGGAGACTGCGCCGCGACTGTCTTCGGCTGTAAGGCAGGACGGTTCAATAGTATCAAAACCGCTTGAGGACCTTTGGCCCTTTCTGGACCGGGAAGAATTTGCGTCGAATATGATCGTGAAGCCGCTGGAAGAGTCATAAAATGAAAATACTGTTAACCGGCGGGAAAGGCTTTATAGCGCGAAACCTGTGCGAGCAGCTGTGCACTGAACACCAGGTATGTGCCCCCGGAAGCGAAGAGCTGGACCTCCTTGACGCGCCGAAGGTCGGGAATTTTATTAAGGATGGCGGGTTTGATGTTGTCGTTCACACGGCCACCTATGACGCCGCCCCCAAAGCTTCCACAAAAGATCCCTCAAAGGTACTTGAGAAAAACCTGCGGATGTTTTTCTCAGTAGCGCGCTGCTCCCGGGATTTCGGTAAAATGATCTATTTCGGTTCGGGCGCGGAATTCAGCCGGGAGCATTGGAAACCCCGGATGGCTGAAGACTATTTTGACGCGAATATTCCCTGCGATCAATATGGGCTCTCAAAATACATCATGACCAAATACGCGCAGAGTTCAGCCAATATTTATAACCTGCGGCTTTTCGGGGTATTCGGTAAATATGACGACTGGCGTTACCGTTTTATTCCCAATGTCTGCGCCCGGGCGGCTATAAACCTTCCGGTAATCATTAATCAGTGCAGATTTTTTGATTTTCTCTACATTGACGATCTGGCACGGATAGTCAGTTGGTTCATTGCCAATAAGCCCAGCGGCAAGGTTTACAATGTCTGCACTGGCGCGCCGCAGGATTTTAAAACCCTTGCTGAAAAAGCGGTGAGAATATCGGGAAAAAAACTGAAAATAATCGTTCAAAACCCTGGATCCGGGGTGGAATACAGCGGGGATAATTCGGCGCTTCTGGAAGAGTTAAAGGGGTTTAAGTTCACATCCCCTGACACTGGGATAAAGATCGTATACGACTGGTGTGAAAGCCGCAGGGCCGATATTTCAAAAGCGGCGGCGGACGGTCAGCTTTTATGAGCATCGCCACGGCCATAAAATCGCTGGAAAGACACATCTCCGACCCCCGGCTGGGCCTGCCTGAAGAAGTTTTTTTCTTTGTCAGCCGGCTGACCCCGATGGTAAACGTGGATTTGCTTGTAAAGGATGAGAAAGGACGGACGCTTTTGGCCTGGAGGAACGATAGGTTTTCCGGGATGGGCTGGCATTTACCCGGCGGAATTGTCCGTTTCAAAGAGAAACTGGAAAATAGGGTGATGAAGGTTGCAGAAGCCGAAATCGGCGCGTCGGTCAATTTTGATCCGGCGCCTGTCGCCATAAATCAGTTCATCTGCGGCCATGATACCAGAGGCCATTTTATATCGTTGCTGTATAAGTGTTCGATTTCAGGCGGCTACGCTCCGCCCAACGAAGGTTTGTCCCCTACGGATGAGGGATATTTACGCTGGCATGGAACCTGTCCCAAAAATCTGCTTAAAGTGCACGAGATATACAGAAAACATATATGCCAATAACTCATTGCAGGGTTTGCGGTCATGAGTTTTTCAGCAGTCCGCTGTTGCGCTATGCAAATATGCCGAAAGCCGCCCAATTCCTGCCGTCCGCGGCGGCGCTTAAAAAGGATGCGGGAACTGGCCTAGAGGTCTGCCAGTGTTCGGGTTGCGGACTGGTCCAGCTGAGCAATGAGCCAGTGCCTTATTACAGGGAGGTCGTGCGCGCCTCAGCTTTTTCGCCGGAAATGAGAGATTTCCGCGTTAAGCAATTCAGCCGTTTTGTGCGGAAGTACGCCCTGAAAGGCGGAAAAGTGATTGAGATCGGCTGCGGCCGCGGCGAGTATCTTTCTTTAATGCGGCGGACCGGAGCGGATGTTTACGGATTGGAGTATTCAGGCAAAGCGGTTGACCATTGCCGCCGGGAAGGGTTGAAAGTTTCAAGGGGTTTTCTCGGGAACAGTCACGCGAAGCTCCGGGGTGGGCCGTTCCAGGCTTTTTTTATTTTGAGTTTTCTTGAGCATCTGCCGGAACCTAATTCCACGCTTAGGGAAGCATATAATAATCTGTCCGACGGCGGTTACGGCCTTGTGGAAGTGCCTAATTTTGACATGATAATGCGGAAAAATCTTTTTTCCGAATTTATATCCGACCACCTTTTATATTTTACCAAAGATACTCTGGTCGCTGCGTTGGACCGCAACGGTTTTGAGGTCCTTGAGTGCAAGGAAATCTGGCGTGATTATATAATCTCGGCCGTTGTGCGGAAGAGGGGAAAACTGGACCTGTCCCGGTTCCACCGGCGTCGGACTGCGCTGGCAGTGGAAATAAACGCGTATATACGCCGTTTTAAACCCGGCAAAGTGGCTGTGTGGGGAGCCGGCCACCAGGCGCTTACCGTAATGTCGCTGGCCTCTCTGGCCGGTAAAATACGCTATGTGGTGGATTCCGCGCCTTTTAAACAGGGAAAATACACGCCAGCCACGCATATACCGATAGTTTCTCCCGCTTCGATTGTAACTGATCCGGTGGATGCCGTAATAGTTATGGCGGCCGGATATTCCGACGAAGTGGCCGGAATTATACGGCGGAAGTACGACGGGAAAATAAATATTTCCATTTTGAGAGAGCGCGGGCTGGAAACCGTTTAAATCAAATGAATATCCTCCTTGTTTTTCCGCTTAACGAGCCTTATGACGAGATAATCACCGCGAATAAGACGGCCTGGAAATCAAAACTTAATCCCTATAAAAACATAAAAAAGCTGGACTGCGCGTATCCGACCGGCCTGTTATCCATTGCCTCGTACGTTAAGAAGCACGTTCCCGAAGCTAACGTGAAAATTTTGGACCTGAACGCGGTTCTGATCCGGGTAGCAAAAAGGAAAAGCGAGGGTTCCGAGACTTTTGCCGGATATGGGTATGAAGATCTCCTGAAGGAATCGATGTCGCTGCTTGGTGGATTTATCCCTGATATTACCGGCATCTCAACGCTTTTTTGCAGCAACTACCGGGATTTGAAGCCCCTGGCGGCGTTTTTAAAAAAAGCATATCCAAAAAACCTGGTTGTTTGCGGTGGGCATCTGGCTTCGGCTTGTTACGAACGGATTTATTACGACAAACATGAAATTGACGCTATAGGGTTTGGTGAAGGTGAAATACCGTTCCGCGAGCTGGCCTGCGCCGTTTTGCGCGGAAAAGCGGCGGAATATTTATCCTCAAGCCCCTATTGGATCACTAAGGCGAAAACAGGGGCCGGCGTTAAATTTGCGCCCCAAAAAACCGCGCTGGCCGATCTGGATGAGATCCCTCCGTTCGATTTCGGCATGCTGGTGTTCCCGGAGGCCTATTTTAACTCGACCAGGTATTTCTTTGTGATAGACTCTCGGGAGGATAAAAAGGAGATATTTATTTTTTCCTCAAGGGGCTGCCAGTATAAGTGTGTTTTCTGCGCGTCGCAGAATGTCCATGGCAACGCCGTCCGGTTCCACAGCGTTGACAGGATCCGGAGCGACATACGTTATTATCACGAGCGTTACGGCATAACCAGATTTGTGTTTTATGACGACCATTTCCTGTCGGACAAAGCCAGGGCGCTGGAGATCCTTGAATTTATCTCGCGTCAGGGATTTACCGCTGAAATTCCCACGCCGGCTTTTTTCTCGCTGGACGGGGAGATAGCCGCCGCCATGAAGCGGGCCGGCATCAGGGAAGTTAATCTTACTATAGAGAGCGGGAATGAAAACACTTTAAAAAAAATAATCCATAAGCCCGGAAGCCTCAAAAAGGCGGCGGAAGCCGTGGATATCCTTCACAACGAAGGCATCATTGTGGTTTCAAATATTCTGATAGGCCTGCCGGGAGAGACAAAAGAATCCATCGAAAGCGGCCTGGAATATCTGCTGACTACGAGTATAGACTGGTTCCAGTGTTTTGTTGTGGCGCCTTTGCCTGGAAGCGAACTGTATGAAATATGCGAGGAAAAAGGCTACTTCGTGCCTGATTACGATATTTCAACGATGGATTATAAAAAATGTCTGATAAGAACGGCGGATTTCTCACCGGAATATATTGAAAAGAAAGCTTATGAGATGAATTTGAAGCTGAATTTCACCAATAATTATAATATAAGAATCGGCAATTACCGTGTAGCTCTGATGTTTTTTGAGAGGGTGATAAATTCGGTAATTGACACGCACGCCTTCGCGTATTATTTTGCCGCGAAATGCTGCCAGGCGTTGCGGCTGGACGGTAAATATGAGATCTATAAGGCAAAATACGCTGAAATGACGGCAAAATACGTGTTCTGGCGGGAATATTCCGCTCAGTTTAATTTAAAGCCGCTGGATTAAAATCTTTTTACCATGCTCCGCCCTTCTAGGCGGGGATGCCCCGGGACAAGTCTATTCATGAAAAACAAATTCATTGGTTTTCGCAGTAAAGCGGCCGGCCGGATCAATATAAAGCTGGGCAAGGCCGGATTTACCGTAATAAACCTGACAGAACCTCTGAGGGAGAATGTTGAGGTTTTCCCCGGGGACCCTAAGCCGCAGAAAAAAGTGTTTTGTTCGTTCGAGAAAGACAATTGCCGGCATAACATATACCTGGTGGGTGATCATAACCACCATCCGCACGGGGACGCGCCCAATCATCAAAATCTCCGGTGTAAAAAAATGGGTTTTGAGTTCTGGGGCCTGGATTTTGTGTTTAACAAAGCCTGCCTGATAGATCTATCAGGTTCGGAAGGTTCCGTTAAGTCCTACGGAGTAACATATTTAAAAAAAATAACAGACGCGCATCTCAGCCCTTATCTGGCCCGAATAGGGAAAAGCGGAGCTTTGATACTGAGGACCGGTTATGACAGGTGGCTGGAATCAAATAAAAAACATCTCCCGGGCGGTATCCCGTATCTGGACAAAAGCGCGGTTGACCTGATTTCCAAATTCAAGAAACTTAAGGTTATAGGGATAGATAGCCTGACGATAGATGGAACGGGAAAAAATTACGCGCACAGAAAACTTAAAGATAAGTTTATAGTGGAAAGCCTTGTCAACCTGTACGGTATTCCCGCAAAAGCCAGGTCAGGGTTTTATCTGCAGACAAGCCCGATAGCTATAGTGGGAGCCACGGGCGGGCCTGTTCTGGCATATGCCTATATACCGAAGGCAGGGTATAGGGGCTAGCGGATAGGGGTTAGAGCAGAGAAAATGCTATGACAAAAGTTAATATCGGATTTATCGGGCTTGGGAAAATGGGCGGGCTTGTCGCGCGAAGGCTTGCCGGAGCCGGATACAAACTGTTCGTGCATGACCGTATCCACGCTAACATGCTGGCGATATCCCGGAAAGGCGCGAACGCCTGCCGCTCGCCTGAAGAACTGGCTTATGCCCTGTCCGCGCCCCGCGTAATAATGCTGTGCATCCCGGCGGGTGCCGCCATTGATGAGCTTATACGGCAAGTGTCCCCTGTTTTGACTAAAGGGGATATCCTGGCGGATCTGGGTAACTCTTTCTACCACGACAGCGTTAAAAGGGCCGGCGCGTTAAGAAAGCGCGGGGTTCATTTTATAGATGTCGGCATGAGCGGTGGGGTGACTGGGGCGCGGAACGGCGCCTGTCTGATGATAGGCGGAGTAAAAAGACAGGCTGTCAAACTGGATGGTATTTTCAAAGCTATTTCTAAAAACGGCTCTTATAAATATTTCAGCCGCCCCGGTGCAGGACACCTGATCAAAGGATTTCATAATTTGATCGAATACGGATATCTGCAGTCATTGGCCGAAGGTCTGGAAAGTCTTTACAGGATCTCAGTGAAGGGGAAAATGAAGCTGGACCTGGCGGAGGTTTGCGATATATGGTCGCGCGGGAGCATAATCGAATCCCGGCTGGTCTTCGACGCGAAAACCGCGCTTAGACTGAATCCGGGCCTGAAAGGGATATCCGGTTCCGTGAACGGGCAGACGCTCTCCGAGATGCGGAGACTTATTCGCGTAGCGTCCGCTTCAGGGGTCAGGAACTATTCCGGAGCGGCCGCCGTAAGAGCCAGGCTGCGATCGCGCAGTAAGCCCACATATTCCGGAAAGCTGATAAACGCCATAAGAAATGTTTTCGGAGGCCACAGCGAATGGAAGAAGTAGCGGCCGGACTTGATATAGGCACCTCCTCCATAAAACTGGTCCTGCGGGGCCGGAAAGGGGTAGTCTATTCGGCTATAAAGCGGCATTCAGGCCCGGCTGATAAAAGGGAGCTTCCTCCCGGTCTGCTGCTGTCGGATGTGTTTCGCATGCTGCGGTCCGCGGCCGTAGAGAATAAAAATTTTAAGATCAAAGCCATAGGCCTTAGCGCGCTTTATCCAAGTCTTATAGTTTTAGACGCACAAGGAAAACCCCTTACCCGGATAATGACCTGGCTGGATGAAAAAGGTGGGGAAGCGGCCGGGAAATTCCGCAAGGGCGCTCTCGCCGCTTCCTTGCACAAAAGGACGGGCTGTCCGGCCCATGGATCCTATCCGCTCTGGAAACTTATCTGGCTCAGAAAGAACAAGCCGGAGATATTCCGGCCAGCGGCTAAATTTCTTTCACTGCCGGATTATCTTGTATACAGGCTGACGGGAAAATATGCGGTTTCCCGGGCTATCGCTTCCACCACCGGGCTTTTTAATATCAGAACGCTCGAATGGGATAAAAAAGCGTTGGCGTTGGCCGGAATATCCGCCGCGCAGCTCCCTGAATGTTTCAGCATATATCATCTCGAGCCCATACTTCAGGGGCCGCGTTTTGAAACCGGGCTGCCTCCGGACGCTGTTGTAGTCCTTGGGGCGGGTGACGGGCACTTGTGCAATATCGGCGCGGGTTGTGCCGATGGAAAGGTCTGCTCCACCGTAGGCGCAAGTTCCGCTGTCAGGGTTATCGGGCCTCTCAAAGGCTATAATCCTTCGGTGTGGCGGTATTACCTCTACGGCGATAAATATGTTTCCGGTATCGCGGCTAACGCCGGGTTAAGCACGCTGGAATGGTTCGTGAAGGATATCCTGCGGGAAAAGTCTGAGCGCCTGCCCCGCCTTATCTCTGGTCTTGACCCCGCTCTCACGACCGGAATTGTATTTCTGCCTTTTTTAGACGGAGAAAGAGGTCCCGGATATAATCAGGGAATGTCCGCGGCTTTCATGGGGCTCAGGTCCTCCGACGGGAGCAGGGAAATGTTCAAGGCCGTGCTTGAGGGGCTATTCTTCAGCCTCTACCACTGCCTGGAGGTTTTATTCGGCAACACCCGCAAACCGGCGGAAATAACGGCTACAGGCGGATACGCGCGATTCCCTGGATTGCTCCAGCTGCAGGCGGATATTTTCGGCATGCGTGTAAAGGCTATAGATTCGGACGAGGCTTCCGCGGACGGATCGGCCAAGGTGGCGTTAACGGCGCTTGGCACGATCTCGTCCCCTTTGGCGATCAAGCCGGGGATACGGAAAATATACTTCCCCGACAGCCGCAGGCAATTGGAGTATAAGGTGAAGTACGCCGCATACAGAAAATTTTACGAAATGCAGGCTGATAAATGACCCCCGATCAGAAACCCGCTGAAACCGGCGTTCCGCTGGTCAGTATTGTCGTGCCGGTGTATAACGCCGAAGCGACCCTTGAGCAGTGCGTTGAAAGTGTGCTTTCACAGACATACCGAAACACGGAACTGATACTTGTGGACGACGGTTCCACGGATGCCGGCGGTGACATATCCGAAGGCTATGGCCGGCGCTACGATAGGATAAAATCTTTTCATTGCGGTAACGGGGGGCCGTCCGCCGCCAGGAATTACGGCATAAATAAAGCGAACGGTGAATTGTTGTTTTTTCTGGATGCCGACGACTATCTGCCCGCTCACGCTATAAGTTCCCTTGTCGAGAATTATTCCCGGTGCGGCGCGGACATGGTGGTGGGAGATTTTCAGCATGTATCAGCCGGCGGGCAGGCGGCCGGCGGCGGAGGGGCCTTTGCGGAGAGCCGGTTGATGCAAAAACCTGAAATTGTGGATTACGCTTTCGCCTATCTGCGTAAGCCTAACCGGGCTATTCTATTCGCCTATTCGTGGGGCCGCTTATTTAAAACAAGCATAATCCGCGGCTGCAATATCCTGTTTAATCCGGAACTGCATACCTTCGAGGATGTGGCGTTTAATTTTGACTATCTAAAACACGCGCGGACGGTGTCGTTCGTGAAGCAGGTAGCGTATGAGCACCGGATCTGCGAAAATTATTCTTCGGCCACTATGACGGTGTCCGGCGATCCTAAAAAAATGTTCGGCTATAGGAGCGCGCTTAAAAACATACGCGGGTTCCTTGAAGAAGCCTGTGCGAACCCTGAAATAAGTGAGGCGGTAGGGCACGCGAATGTTTTCCTGACCATCATTCAGCTTGTCCGTATCTGCGGCCAGATAAACGCGTCCAACAAAAAAGAGCTCTATGGGCTGGTCAGGGAGGTTATCTCTGATCCCGGCTTGAGGAGAGATCTGCTGTTTTATCGCCCGTCAAACAGGGACAGCCGGCTTATCCCGCTGCTCATAAGACTAAGGCTGGCGCCGCTTGTCGTGGCGGTTTGCCGGCATAAGGCGGCTAAAAGATATGGAAGAGGGTTTGCCGCAAACCCGTGTAATTTTTTTCTGGGAGGCGTTTAATGCCGCGTGCCGTGAAGTTTAACGCCGGAGAGGCAGTGGAAAAGCTGAAAGATGGATCGGTCCCTGTAATAATATTCGGAGCCGGGGTTGTGGGCGAAGCTTTATTTTATGCCTGTGCCGGCGCCGGTATTGCGGTGGAATGTTTTTGCGATAACAACGCGAACAAAACCCGCGCGCTTTTTTGCGGCGTTAGGGTAATTCATGTTTCTGAACTGAAAAAAAATTATAAAGATGCCGCTTTCCTGATTTCCGCCGCGGACATAAAAGATGTGGTGGACCAGCTTTGTTCGTTGGGATATTCCAAATGGCATGCGGGAGCGATATTGCTGCGCGATTTTAATCCGGCCGTGCACCGGTTCAGCGCTCCTTATGAATTTGTTGAGTACGCTGTGGGTACGGCCCTTTTGTGCCAGGACAGCTTTCTGCTCCCTGATAAGATCTTTCTGCGCAGCGTGGACATAATAGTTACGGAGAGGTGTTCCCTGAAATGCAGGGATTGTTCCAACCTCATGCAGTATTATAAGAAACCGGAAAATATCGCTATTGAAGAGGTTTTTCGGGATATTAATGCTCTTTGTGCCGTTGTAGATGAAATTAATGAATTCAGGGTTATAGGCGGAGAGCCTTTTATGAATCGCGACTTCCATTTAACGGTCAAGTGTCTGATCGATGAACCGAAGGTTAAAAAAGTGGTAATCTATACCAACGGGACGGTCGTCCCCGCTGAGGAACAGCTGGAGTGTTTAAAGAGCGGCAAGGTTCTGGTTATTATTACTGATTACGGTAGGCTCTCAAAAAAGCTGGAACAGCTTAAAGCGGCGCTTTCAGATAAAAAAATAGCTTTTTACGTTCCGAAAGCGGGGGGGTGGAGCGATTGCGCCAGGATAGCCAGGCATAACAGGACCGCGTCCGGTCAAAAGGAAGTTCTTAAAAAATGCTGCGCCAAAAATACTTTCACGCTGTCCGGTGGGCGGCTTTTCAGATGCCCGTTTTCGGCAAATGCTTACAGGCTGGGAGCGGTTCCGGATAATGCCGGCGACTATGTGGAGCTTATCGGAGAGCAAGGTCCCGACAGTGTCAGGAAGAAGATAAAGAAGCTTCTTTTTGAAAGTGAATTACTGGAGATCTGCGATTACTGTAACGGCAGGCCGTTCGGCGCTCCCGAGATCCAGCCGGCGGTACAGGTGAGCGCTCCATTGGACTACGAGAACATCCGGCCGTCCGGACAGGAGAAAATATAATGCCGGCTAATTATGAAAATCTGAAAGCGAACGAGCGGGAAAACCGCGATCTTCTCAAAAAGAATAAGCCGTATGTCTATGAAAAAATGATGCGGTACGGCGAAAAGGTAAAAAACGGGGAAAGCATAGCCATCCTTCAGTTCCAGTACGATTACACCTGCAATTTCCAGTGCCGGCATTGCTGCATCACCAGACTGCGCGGAAAAAAAGAAGACAGGGTTTTTACCATTAAGGACGTAGGGGAGCTGTCCCGCCAAGCCGATGAAATGGGGCTTGCGCAGATAGTCATTACCGGAGGTGAGCCCCTCGTATTCCCTGATTTTGACGATATCGTTCGAGCCATAGACCCCCAAAAATTTTACATAGTTTCAGATACAAACGGCTGGTTCCTGGATGAGAAAAAGGCGAAACACCTTAAGAGCATCGGCGTTGATAAGATCCAGCTTAGTCTTGACAGCCTTTCGGCGCCGGAACACGACGATTTCAGGCGCAAAAAAGGGTCGCACGAGCGGGCTTTAAGGGCTATTGACGCCTCTTTGAAAGCCGGTCTCAACATAATTCTGGCCACCGTTGTGACAAAGCAGCGGATCGGGTCCATGGAATTTGTCGATTTCCTTGAATTCGCAAAGAGTAAAGGCGTGGGAGTGTTCGTTACTTACGCCAAGCCGGTCGGCGAGTGGGAGGGCAAGCTGGATATGCTTGTCACCAAAGAGGATATGTCCCGCATGCGCGAACTTGAGAAAAAATACAATGTATTCACCCACCTCACTCCCGCTTACGGGCTCAACCTGGGCTGCATTGCGGTAAAAAGGATGGTGTCCATCACGAAATACGGCGATATTATGCCCTGCCCGTACATACATGTTTCTCTGGGCAACTTTTTTGAGGAGCCTTTGAAAGATATTATTCAAAGAGGGATGAACATCAAATGTTTCGGCAGGCATGTGGATACCTGTCTGATCGCGGAAGACCGGGAATTTATTGAAGAGTATGAGGTTAAAAAAATATACGGCAAACGGCTTCCGGTGCGGTGTGAAGAGGTTTTTACGGAAAAAGATCTTATTGATCCGACTAAGCGGTAATGACGGAGGGAGCGAAGAATGAAACTGATAAGCATAGTCACCCATTGTTTTAATGAAGAGGGGAATGTCGGGCCGCTTTACACGCGGGTCAGGGAAATATTCCAGAAACTTGGAACTTACAGGTATGAGCATATCTTCATCGACAACGCTTCAACGGATGGGACGCAGGCGGCGCTTAAAAAACTGGCCGCTTCCGACTCGAATGTGAAGGTTATACTCAATACCAGAAACTTCGGAGTTGTGCGTTCCGCCTATCATGGTTTCCTGCAGGCTGGCGGCGATGCGGTGATCCCCATTGCCGCTGATTTACAGGACCCGCCGGAACTGATAAACGATTTTTTGCGGGAATGGAAAAAAGGTTCCCTGGTGGTTTTGGGGATAAAAAACCGCAGCGAAGAGCCCGGTTTAATGTTTGCCGTGCGCAAGCTTTACTATAAGATCATAGGCAGTCTGGCTGAAATTAAGATCAACCAGAATAGCACCGGTTTCGGCCTTTACGACCGGAAAACCCTTGTGGAACTAAAAAAATGGGAGGACCCCTATCCCTTTTTCAGGGGTCTTGTGTCCGAATTGGGTTTTGAGCCGGCGAAAGTGGAGTATTCTCAGCCGGTAAGAAAGAGGGGTGTTTCCACAAATAATTTTTACACGCTGTATGATATGGGTGTGCATGGGCTGATCAGCCATTCCAAGGTGCCGCTCCGCCTGGCGATCTTTATCGGATTTTTTCTCGCTATAGTAAATCTTATCGTGGCGCTGGGGTACTTTGTTTATAAATTGCTTTATTGGAACAGCTTTTCAATGGGTATCGCGCCGGCGGTCATAGGCCTGTTTTTCTTTTCTTCGGTCCAGCTCATTTTTCTGGGCATACTGGGGGAATATATAGCCGCCATATACACGCAAACCCGAAAGCGGCCTTTAGTGATAGAAAAAGAGAGGATAAACTTCTGAACAGGATTTTAGACTGTTCACGCAAGGTAAGGTTCCTTATTGTGGGCGTCTGGAACACGTTTTTCGGCTATGGCGTATTCTTTGTTATGGATACAGTTTTAGCCGCTTTGTTCCCTTCCCGACGGCTGGCCTATATGTCCGCCATTGTGGCGTCCAATATTATTGCCGTGTTAAACGCTTATATACTGCACCGGCGAATAACTTTCAGGTCCGCTTCCAAAGGGCGGCTGAAGTTGATGGAGTTTTTTAGATTCTGCGCCACTTACGCTTTTACAATGGGTTTGAGTATAGGTTTGATGCCGGTATTTGTGGAGCTGTTGCGCTTTTCTCCGAAGTCCGCTGGCTTGCTGGTTACCCTGCTGTGCGCTTTACTCAGCTATTTCAGCCATGCCAGATTTTCCTTCAAAGAGCCCATATCCTGAAAAAAAACCAAAGAATTTGAGCGGCTGTTTAGTTGTTCCTCACTCACAGAGCACCTGTATGCCCGTTTTTCGCCTCGCATTTATCTCAAATCCAAGCCTCCAGCGCGGGCTTTATTAATGCAGGCCTCAGTAATGGTAAAATATAATCAGGGCGCGAAGCGGTTCCAGTTGCAACCATTCGGGTATATAAATGCGCATAATAAATACGGGCTTAACAAGCGTTCATATAATAGAGCCTACTACGCATAAGGACCTGCGCGGATCTTTTGCCAAATTTTTTAATAGCCGGGAATTCGGGGAAGCCGGTCTTGAGCGCGATTTCAGAGAAAGTTATTACTCAGTATCGGCTAAAAATGTAATAAGGGGAATGCATTTCCAGGTCCCTCCGGCTGATCATTCCAAGCTGGTTTATGTTCCGCATGGCGCCATTCTGGATGTCGTTCTGGATATCCGTAAAAAATCAAAAACTTACGGCAAATTCATTGAAACCGAACTTTCCGGAAAAAACAGCAGGGTAATATATATCCCGAAAGGCTGTGCCCACGGCTTTTTGTCCCTGGAAGACGGTTCTGTATGCGTCTATATGCAGACCAGCGTTTATTCAGCTGCCAATGACTGCGGTATTAAATGGGATTCTTTCGGTATGGACTGGCCGTGCTCTAATCCAGGTCTTTCGGACAGGGACAGGTCTTTTTTGCCGCTTTGTGAATATACATCCCCGTTTTAGTGAGGAGTTCTTATGATTGAAATTTCCAAAAAGAAAATAATGCTTACCGGCGGCGCAGGCTTTCTTGGCTCTTTCGTGTCCGCAAAACTGAAAGCCCGCGGCTGCGAAGATGTTTTCATTCCCAAAGAACAGGAATATGACCTTGTTACGGCGGCGGCTGTTAAAAAAGTTTTCAGGGTTTCTAAACCGGATATTGTTATACATCTGGCGGCAAAGGTGGGGGGGATAGGTGCCAACCGGGAAAACCCGGGCAAGTTTTTCTACGATAATCTTATGATGGGCGCCCAACTGATGGAGGAGGCTCGTCTGGCCGGGGTAGAAAAGTTTCTGGCCTTAGGCACCATCTGCGCGTATCCGAAACTAACTCCGGTGCCGTTCAAGGAGGAAAATCTCTGGAACGGCTACCCGGAAGAGACCAACGCTCCATATGGCCTTGCAAAAAAAATGCTGCTGGTTCAGTCCCAGGGATACCGGCAGCAGTACGGCTTTAATTCAATTTTTCTGCTGCCTGTAAACCTCTATGGACCTGGTGATAATTTTAATCCCGGCTCCTCGCATGTTATCCCTGCCCTCATAAAAAAGTGTGTGGAGGCTGTCAAATCTGGAATTGAGGAAGTGACTGTATGGGGTACCGGAACCGCCACAAGGGAATTTTTGTATGTTGAAGATTGCGCGGAAGCTATAATCCTGGCCTTGGAAAAATATGACTCGTCCGAGCCTGTCAACATAGGCGCCGGGTTTGAGATATCAATAAAAGATCTTGCCGGGCTTATCGCCGGACTTGCCGGCTTCAAAGGAAAATTGGTCTGGGATGCGTCAAAGCCTGACGGCCAGCCGCGCCGTATGCTTGACACTTCCCGGGCCGCGAAAGAATTCGGTTTTAAGGCCTCAACCGATTTTGAAGCCGGCCTGAAAAAAACCATAGACTGGTACAGACGGGGTCTGGAAACCAATGTCACGACAAATTAGTTATGCAACAAATGTTATGTTGGAGATCATTGTTCCAAAAGTAGTGTAGTCGCAGAGCTTGCTCTGCCCAAAAAATCCAGCGGTAGGGATCTGCCGTGCTATTTGGCGGATACTCTGCCGGACAAGTCTATCTATGCGTTCCGAACGCAAATTAGGCAAAGCAAGCTTTGCGACTACATACAACTGGAAAACTGAATAAGCATTATGTCGCGTAATTAGTTTGTTGCGATACTAGCTCTGAAGCGCTGAAGTTCTGGAAGATTAAATCGAGCTATGCGTTCCTTTAAATTCACTTGAGCGACTAATGAAAAACACCACCTTGTCCGGCGGGCTTTTAAGTTTACTGGTGCGCCTCTGGCGCCACCTGACCCGGCGCCGTCAGCGTCAGTTCGTGCTGTTATTGGGCCTTATGCTGGTCAGCGCGGTGGCGGAAGTTGTCAGCCTGGGCGCAGTGGTGCCGTTTCTGGCCATCCTCACCTCTCCGGAGCGGGTGTTCGCCTATCCTGTTGTGGCTAAGCTGGCGCTTACCTTTGGCATTACCTCCGCCTCGCAATTGCTGCTGCCCGTAACATTCGCGTTTGCCGCCGCCGCAGTAATAACCGGGGCTATCCGAATGTTTCTGTTGTGGGTCAGTACCCGGCTTACTTCTGCCAGCGGTTCAGAACTAAGCAGCGAGGTGTACCGCCGCACCCTCTATCAGCCTTATAGGGCGCATGTGGCCCGCAACAGCAGCGAAATTATCAGCGGCATCATTAACAAAGTAAACGGCGTGGTGTTCGGGGTTATGCTGCCATTGTTGATGCTGGTTAGTTCAACCATATTACTGGTGTCTATCCTGCTCGCTTTGATAGCCATTAATCCTTTGGCTGCTTTGGTGGCCACTGTCGGCTTCGGCGCAAGTTACGGCGTAATCACCTGGAGATACCGCCGACGCCTGTATATAAATGGCCAGCGCATAGGTCATGAGCAAACCCAGGTGCTAAAAGCGCTACAGGAGGGGCTTGGCGGCATCCGTGATATTATTTTGGACGGCGCGCAGCCTATATATTGCGACATATACCGGCAGGCAGACTTGCCGTTCCGGCAGTCGGCGGGGGACAACTCGTTCATAGGCCAAAGCCCCCGTTACACTATGGAAGCCATAGGGATGGTTCTGATAGTTTCTTTAGCATATGGCCTCAGCCGTCAGGCGGGGGGGATAGCCACAGCCATGCCGGTGCTGGGCGCTCTGGCGCTCGGCGCGCAGCGCCTGTTGCCTGCCCTACATCAGATATACAGCGCCTGGACAAGCATTGCCGGCAACCAGGCACAATTGACGGATACCATAGAAATGCTGGAACAACCGCTGCCTCTTGAGTTACAGCAGCCCGAACCGGAGCCGCTAGTCTTCAATGAGGCCATCCGCTTTGAAAGCGTTGGTTTCCGCTATAGCAAAGACGGTTCCTCGGTGCTGGACGGACTCACTTTTACCATTCCCAAAGGCGCCCGTGTCGGTTTTGTCGGGAGCACCGGCAGCGGCAAGAGCACCACCCTTGACTTGCTGATGGGTTTGCTGACGCCCGATAGCGGTAAAATTCTGGTGGATGGCATACCCATCGCCGGTACCCGCAGGCGGGCTTGGCAGCGGGCTATCGCGCATGTTCCGCAAAGCATCTACCTTGCAGATACCACACTGGCGGAGAACATAGCTTTCGGCGTGCCGCGGGCCGACATAAATATGGAGCTGGCGCGGCAGGCGGCCCGGCAGGCACGGATAGCTGATTTCATAGAAAGCAGGCCTGGTGGTTACAACGCCTATGTGGGGGAGCGGGGCATCCGTCTTTCAGGGGGAGAACGGCAGCGCATTGGCATTGCCAGGGCGCTCTACAAACAGGCCTGCGTGCTGGTGTTTGACGAGGCTACCAGCGCCCTGGATAGCGCTACCGAGCGGGCAGTGATGGACGCCATAGAAGGAGTCAACCGGGATGTTACCATTCTGCTGATCGCGCACAGACTTACCACCCTGCGGCGCTGCGACACTATTTTTGAACTGGAACACGGCCGCGTGGCGGCGCAAGGCTCATACGAGCAATTGCTTGAATCAAGTCCGGCTTTCCGGCAGGCGGCTCAGGGGCCGCAGAGCCCGGAGCGGGGAGATAAACCCGAAGATCTTAACTAAGTTTTTTTTGGAAGGCTGAAACAGAAAATATATCAAAAGCAATAATTATCTTTCATCCCTCCGGCTGTAGAACCCAGGCAAAATGCAGGTATGCATAAAATTTAACCTATAAGTGAAAAAATATGCATAAAAAGTTGATTACAGGTTAAATTTTATATAGAATTGAATATGTTCAAAAAGCGCTATCTTACCAGCCACATAGCCGCCGACCTGGCGGAAAAGATGGTTTTTATCGGCGGTCCCCGCCAGGTGGGTAAAACCACTCTTTCAACCGGCCTTCTTAAAGAATATTTTTCAGATATCGCCTATTTTCTTTGGGATAACAGACAAGACCGTAAAAATATGCTGGCATCAAATTGGCCCGGCTCCGCTCAGGTATTGGTGTTGGACGAACTGCATAAAATGAAGGGCTGGAAAGGCTACGTTAAAGGGGAGTACGACAAACTTAAAGACAGGTATAAATTTTTGGTAACCGGCAGCGCCCGGCTGGATATATTCCGCAAGGGCGGGGATTCCCTGCAGGGCCGCTATCATTATTACAGGCTTCATCCTTTTACGCTGGCGGAAATGCTTCATGTGGATAATTCCGGCATTACGCCGTTTTCCGAGCTGGAAATTAAGCCGCACACCGCTATTTCCGAACTGGCCGCGCTTGAAAAATTCGGTGGCTTCCCTGAGACGCTTTCAAAGCAGAGCGAAACCTCACTGCGGCGCTGGCACAACGAGCGCGTTGAACGGGTTTTTCGTGAAGATATACGCGATGTGGAATTTGTGAGGGATATAAGTTCCATGAAGCTTTTGGGCGACATCCTGCCGGAAAGGGTGGGCGGGCTACTTTCAATAAATTCCCTGCGGGAAGATCTTAACGCCAGTCACGGCGCCGTGGCGCGCTGGGTGGAACTGCTTGAAACTTTTTATTACATTTTTAGAATTTATCCGTATGCCACCTCAAAGTATAAGTCAATGAAAAAAGAGCCCAAGGTTTACCTATGGGACTGGTCCGAAGCAGGCGATCCCGCCAAACGATTTGAAAATATGGTGGCTTCGCACCTGCTTAAGCTGGCGCACTTCCTGCGAGACAGGCATGGGTATAAAGCTGAACTTAATTTCCTGCGCGATCTGGACCGCAAGCGGGAAGTGGACTTTATTGTTTCTGTGGATAACAAACCATGGTTTAGCGTTGAGGCCAAATTGAGTGATGAGTCTGTCTCCCCGAATCTGGTTTACTTTAAAGAAAAACTGGCTATCCCGTTCAGCTATCAGGTTGTAGGCAAAAAAGGCGTTGATAGTCTAAAAGGCGGAATCCGCACTATTTCAGCGGACCGTTTTTTTGCGGCGTTGGTATAAGGCTGAAGGATGAGGCAAAACACACATCAAAAGAAGGAATCGTCTTCAACCACCACTGATTCTGTTTGCGGAATTCAGGCCAAAGGGCTGGTCAGTGTGGGTTTGCCCGCGTATAACAGGCCGGGACCCTTAAGACGGATGCTTGAAATTATCACCTCCCAGACATACCGCAATCTTGAGATAATAGTGTCGGATAACGCGTCTTCCGACAGTGGAGTGAAAGAAGTAGTGGAAGAGTTCCTTCTTTGTGACCCGAGAATTAAATATTACCGGCAGGAGCGGAACATCGGGCTGCTTCCCAACGCCGAATTCGTGCTTAAAAAATCTACTGGCGAATATTTTACCTGGGTTTCTGATGACGATTGGCGCTCCCCGGAGTTTATAGAACTTCTTGTAGCGGAGCTGGAGAAAGATAAGGCGATAAACCTGGCTTTCTGCGACTATCACGAAGTGCGCGAGGACGGCAGCCGGGCTACGGAATACCCGCCGACGCACCTGAAAGTTTTCAAGCCTTTTCAAAGCCGATGCAGGCTTCTCAGAACGCTGTCATATTATTTGCAGGACGCGTTTCGCGGCAAGTGCAACCTTTTTTATTCGGTGTTCAGGAAGGCTGCGCTTGACACGCTTGACTTCAGGGAAATAAGCGGCAGCTATCTTAACATAAATACGGATAGCCTTCTGGTATTCAATATGCTGCAGAAGGGGCCGGCCGCCATAGTTTCCGAGGCCATGTGCACTCTTACCTGCGGGAATCAAAAACATTACGCGGGGGAGTTCGGCGGCCAGTGGGTAAGCGGCCGGAGTTTTTTTTGCAAATTCCGCGCGCTTTGGGCTGAGCATAGGCGGGACGCGGTTCTTTTTATAAAGAACGCGGAGTCGTTTACCGAAAAAATATTTATCGGGTCTGCTTTTCTGCCCAGGTTCGCGCTGTTCTTCTCCGCGGCGGCGGCTAGGAAAATATATAAGACGGCGGGTAAGGGCATCCCCGAAAGCGCGCAGGTTGAAGTTTCTGACCCGAAGGGATTGCAGCTTCCAAATGTCACGCTGGTGGCTATGGCAACCCGTAATGTGGAGGAAACAGTATGCGCCCTTGAGTATAGCTGCCGCGGAGTTAAATTCGGAAGTGTGAAACTGCTGTCGCATTATACTCCGCCCGGCCTCTGCAGGAATCCTGAAATAGAGTTTCTGCGCATAGAAAAGGCTAAAGATATAGATGAGTGGTCTTACAATATAATTTACGGCCTTAATGTCCACATAAAAACGGATTTCGCGCTTTTGGTCCATGCCGACGGGTTTGTTGTTAACCCCGCTTCTTGGCGGAAAGAGTTTATGGATTATGATTATATAGGCGCCCCCTGGCCTCTGCCCACCGACGATTTTTCTTACCGCGATGTCAACGGAAATATTGTAAGAGTGGGCAACAGCGTTTCCCTGCGCAGCAAGCGCCTGCTGGAGCTGCCGGTGAAGCTGAACCTGCCCTGGGAGCCTTACCACGGTTTCTATAACGAAGACGGCTTTATCTGCGTTAAGAACAGGCATATCTACGAAGCCAACGGCATCAAGTTCGCGCCTCTTGAGGTGGCCAGATATTTTTCTCACGAGGCCATGATCCCTGAAGTCAAAGGGATAAAGCCTTTTGCTTTCCATAAATGGGCCGGCTCTAACAGTTGCTACCCAAGGTTTAAAGCCATATGCTGACCACGGAACTATATAACGGGCAGGGGCTTGGCAATCAATTGTGGAGTTATGTCGTAACAAGAGCGCTAGCCCTGGACAGGGGTCTTGATTTCGGGATAATGCGCCGGGAGAAGTTTAAAGGCGGGGATTTTATGGGGCTGGATTTCGGAAAGCGCGTGGAAGGAGGCTCCGGGCCTGAGGGCGGTCCGCCGTCTTCGCTGCC
Organism: Elusimicrobiota bacterium; assembly: GCA_003450815.1. Taxonomy (GTDB): domain Bacteria; phylum Elusimicrobiota; class Elusimicrobia; order Elusimicrobiales; family UBA9959; genus UBA9634. The sequence continues at coordinate 46,566 of DMES01000002.1, forward strand.
GCGCGGGATTATTAATTACTATGTTGAAAAAGACATCTGGCATCCAGAGCACCATTGCGATATACGGGATTATGACCCGGGTTTGCCTGCTGTCCCTGATAACACAAAAATAGAGGGTCTTTTTCAGTCGGAAAAATACATAGCGCACAGGAAAAATGAGATCAGGGAATGGCTGCGGGTTAAGCCGGCTTTTGACTGCCGTGATTTCTCCGCCGAAAATATATGCATCCTGAATGTGAGGGGCGGGGAATATAAAGGCAATCCGGACCTGATACTGCCAAGAAAATACTGGACTGACGCCGTTGCCAATATGCTCCTGGTCAACTCCAGACTTAAATTTGTGGTGATAACCGACGACGTGAAATATGCGGGTAACCTGCTGCCGGAATACAAGGCTTTCCACTTTGACATAGGCAAGGATTACTGCATTGTAAAGAATGCCAGATATCTTATACTTGCCAATTCAAGTTTTTCTTTTTTTCCGGCCTGGACCAGTGAGGCTGTAAAATATGTAATAGCCCCCAAGTACTGGGCGCGGCATAATGTTTCTGATGGGTTCTGGGCCTGTGCGTTCAATCTTTACCGGGACTGGCTATGGCAGGACCGCGACGGGAAACTGTTCACCTTTGAAGAATGTGAAAGCGAATATGCCGACTATAAGGTAGAAAACGGACTTGAGAAATTCGGCGACAAACCCCCTTCGCCGCGGCGGTCTTTACTTGAAAAATATGCCAGGGGAATTTTAGATGCCGCCTCAAAAGCCAAGCATCGTCTTCTGGATTGAATTGATGGGTTTATAAGTTGGCAGACTGGTAAAGTAAAAGAATATAATCCCTTGTTGTTAGTGCGCGTGACAGAATAATATGGACAATGCTGTAGTTGCAGAGTTTACTCTGCCCAAAAAGGCAAAGCAAGCTTTGCCGCTACAAGGCTATGTCAGTGCCTATCTGCCGAAGGTGTTATGACCGAACTTAAAAAAACCGATACTTTTTTTATAATATCCAACTTTAATACTGATCCCGGGCTGTATCTGGAGTATTGCGAGAATTATCACATATATGACCAGTCCACGGATCCGGCCATAAGGGAGACGCTTAAGGAAAAATACGCCAAAATATCCTTTGTGCAAAATACGGGGCATAATATTTCCGACTATTTCCAATTTTTTATTGATAACTATGAGAATCTGCCCTGCTGGATGATGCTTGCCAAGGGCAATATGATAGGGCGGCATGTATCGCAGAATTATTTTGAGAAGGTGTACGCCAACAAGCATTATACCTTCCTCTATGACGACCGGAGCAATAAAGACAAGCCCGGAGTGGCCTATCAGTTGTATGACGGCGCTTTTCTGGAAATCAATAACTCCTGGTATGTGCCTTTCCGGACCCATAGGTATTTTTCGGATTATAACGACCTTCTGCGTTTCGTCTTTAAGGACCCGATAGTGCCGCAATGGGTACTGTTCAGCCCGGGGGGATGTTATATTGTGTCCGCGGAGCAGGTGCGGAAATACCCCAGGGCTTTTTATGAAAATCTTCTGTGCCTGCTGAACTATATATACTTTCCCTCCGAAGCGCATCAGGTTGAGCGTATGCTGAATATAATCTTTGGCGCCAATTATGAAATAAATCCGTATATGAGCGACGTTTCCGCTTTCCGCATAAAGCTGGAGGAGCAGGCGAAGCTTAATACGAAAGCTGTCCAGGGCGGGGCGGCCTCTCTTAAGCGGCGTCTAAAAAACAGGTTTAACGATTTGTTGCACAGATTGATGTTCAGGTAATCTTCGGTATAATCAAGCGAGGTTAAAAAATGGACGAGTCAAAAATAAATGGCGGTGGCGAAGATTTAATGAATATTCTTTCCGACCTGAACCTGAACATCTCAATGAACCCGCGGGGAACCGACAAAGGGGATTCCAAGACCTATGTGCGCGGTTTTTATGAATGGGAATTCGGGTTCAGGCGCGTGGCTAAAAACAGGCTTCTGGAGATAGGGGTAAGAAGCGGCGCCTCTATGGCCTTATGGGCCAATTTCTTTAAAGACGCGGAAATAATAGGTGTGGATATTGAGCCTGTGGGCACTCCGGAGGGGCCACTGAAGGAATATCTGGCTTATCCCTCCATTAAATTTTACTGCAATGACGCTTATTCCGAAGATTTTGCTTTTTTATTGCCCGGTAACTTCACTATTCTGATAGATGACGGGCCGCATACCCTAGCCAGCCAGAAGCTGTTTTTAGAGCTATACCTGCCAAGGCTGGACAAGGACGGGGTTTTGATAATAGAAGATGTGCAGCGCGCGTACAGAGATTCCTTCCAACTGATGATGATGCTCCCGGGAACGAGTTTGTTTTTGAAACCTACGATTTCCGCTCCCGGAGCAGGACAGGGGACGATTTCCTCTTTGTAGTCCGTCATAATAAATCCGGCAAAAGCCAGACCGTGCGGAAGGCGTATTTAACGGCAAGATGTCTGTTAAGCTGGCTTCTGGTCCCGTTGCGCCGGGTCAAAACCTTTATATTGTGTAGAAGGAAAAGGAAATGAAAATATACGACGCGTTCCTATTCTTTAACGAGTTGGATTTATTGGAAATCAGGCTTAACCTGATGAACGACATCGTAGATCATTTCGTGATTTCGGAGTCGGACCTGACTTTTTCTGGCAAACCCAAGCCGCTGTATTACGCCGAGAACAAGGAGCGTTTCAAACCGTTTGAAAGCAAAATAATACACCAGGTTATCAGGGACAACCCCGCAGATTTTACCGCGTTAAAGCGCTTTAACCCGCCAGAAAACAAGGATGAGTCCTGTCTTAATATGATTTACGGGTTTATAGATGTGGCCGATAACTTCCCTAAGGAAGTGCTCCATTGGGGGCGCGACTTTTTTCAGCGGGAGTCCTTGCACCGGGCGCTTGTTAGTTGTGCCGATGATGATATAGTGATGTTTTCCGATGTGGATGAAGTCCCTAATCCCGACGCTGTGAAGCAAACTTTAGCCTTGTTCCCCTCAGATAAAATATACACGCTGAGGCAGAAGGAATTCGACTATTACCTCAACATGTACAAGGAGGACAATTGGATGGGGCCCAGGATCGCGCTCTATTCAAGCCTCAAAGCCCTTTCCCTGAACAAGATACGCGCCATACGCGAGGGCGGGCGAACCCTTGTGGACAGCCCGGACGTATATAACGGCGGTTGGCATTTTACAAGCCTGGGTGGCACTGAAAAAATTATTCAGAAGATAGAGTCATGGGGCCACCAGGAATTTAATACCGACAGGATAAAGAAAAAGGTCCAGTCCCGTGTCGAGTCCGGCAGGGACATCTTTAACCGCAAGGGGAGTAAAACGCTTAAGCGTATAGAAGTGGACGAGAAGAATTTTCCCAAATGGCTTGTTGAGAACCAGGGAAAATATGCGCATCTTATAAATAGTGCGCCTTTGGACTCCTGCAAAGGTTCATTCTTATCGGAACTGCTTAAGAAAATGTTTAGATGAGTAAAAAAGTTATCGCGCGTATCAAGGGTGGCATCGGGAACCAGCTTTTCTGCTATGCCGCCGCCCGCCGTCTGGCGGCGGCCAGCAATGCCGAACTGGTCATTGACGATATTACCGGCTTTGTATGGGACCGGCAATATCGCCGCCGGTATATGCTGGATAATTTTCATATTGCTGCGCGCAAGGCGACTCCGGCAGAGCGTCTGGAGCCTTTTGCGCGTTGCAGACGTCGTGGTCTGAAATTACTATCCCGTATTAAACCTTTCACACACAGGAGTTATCAGGAACAGGAGGGAATGGATTTTGATGAGCGGCTTTTGGCATTAAAAGTAAACGGGACGCTTTATCTGGACGGCTATTGGCAGAGCGAAGGCTACTTCAAGGATGTTGAAGAGCTTATCCGGGAGGATTTGCGGATCATCCCGCCTACAGACGCGCAAAACTTGCGTGTGGCGGAGGAAATTAGCGCCAGCGCCGCAGTAGCCCTGCATGTACGATGGTTTTCCGCGCCGGGCGCCGGGGCGACCCACAATATTTCAGCCGATTATTATCGCCGTGCTATCTCATTGGTGGAGGAAAAGGTTAAGTCGCCCAAATATTTTTTGTTTTCAGACGCCCCGGCCGCCGCGCTAGAAAAAATTGCCCTCCCGGAAGGCCGGGTAACCTGCGTTTCCCATAACCAGGGCGTCGAAGCAGTTTGCGCCGACCTGTGGCTGATGACGCAATGCAGGCATTTCATTATCGCCAATAGCACCTTCAGCTGGTGGGGGGCATGGCTGGCTGGCGGAGCGGACAAAAATGTCATTGCGCCGGGCGTAAGTTTAAACGGGCTTTCAGCCTGGGGATTTGGCGGACTGATCCCTAAAAATTGGACCACTCTGGATGTGTAAATATGATGATAAATAGAATGAAAAGGGTGTTAATACTCGGAGGTTCCGGGTTTATCGGTAAAAACTTGGTAGAGGAATTACTGGCGGACGACTTTTATTCCGTTATTGTCTTTGATTCAACCGACAACTCTTCCGAAAAAGAAAAAAGCCGGAAGAACTTCAAATTTTACAGCGGTAATTTTAACGCGGAAGCCGATCTGGAAAAGGTCTTTCAGGAGAATAAAATTGACGTAGTCGTACATCTTATTTCCACCACCATACCCGCCAGCTCCAACGGGGCTAATATTGTTTATGATATTGAGTCCAACCTGGTGGGTGCCATAAGACTGCTGGCCCTGATGAAAAAATATAATGTGCCCAAAATAGTTTTTGCGTCATCTGGCGGCACAATATACGGCCTGCCGGAAAACGACGCATGCGCATCGGGCATTGCGGAGTGCCACGGGAATAATCCGATCTGTTCCCATGGAATTATCAAACTTGCGATTGAAAAATATATCCACCTCTATAAATACCTGAACAATATAGACTATCTGATACTTCGGATGTCCAATCCCTATGGGGAATATCATTCCTCCGAAACCCAGGGCCTGATTAATGTCATTCTTAAAAAGGTAATCGCAAAGCACCCGGTTGTTATCTGGGGGGATGGGGGCATTGTACGCGATTATATTTATGTCAAAGATTGCGTCAAAGCCATTAAACGGCTTATTGACAAGGGAACGGTTAATGAAATATTGAATATCGGCTCCGGGACAGGCCGCTCCATTAACGATATAATCGAGATAATAAGGGAAATTACCGGGGATTTTAAAATTAAGAGAGAAGCTGGCAGGAAATTTGATGTTCCGCGTGTTGTGCTGGACACGAGCAAACTCAAGTTAATCATTGATTTCAGGCCGACCTCTATTGAAACCGGAATTAAAAATACTTATGAGTGGCTTTTAAAAAATGAGCCTTTCTGATAAGACCAAAGTGCCGGAAGTTTCCGCGCTGATGTCCTGCTATAACGGCGGCCGCTGGCTGTGCGAAGCGATAGACAGCGTTCTGTCCCAGACTTTTAGGGATTTTGAGTTTATTGTGGTGAATGACGGCTCAACTGATAATACCTGGGAAATTATCCAGAGTTATAGAGCGCGGGATGAGCGTATAGTCGCCATATCAAAAAAAAATACCGGCTTGGCGGACTCGCTTAATACCGGCATCGCGCGCGCACGCGGTTCATGGATAGCCAGAGTTGACCAGGACGATATTTGCGAACCGGTACGGCTGGAGAAGCAGCTAACCTTTGTTCGCGCGCACCCGGGTGTGGCGCTGCTTGGCTCCGGATTCACGGAAATAAATGAGGGCGGCGTGATTATAACGGAACATCGCTATCCTTCCAGTCATGACGCTCTTGTCGGCAGGCTGGAGCGCTTGCAGGGGTTTTTTCCGCACTCGTCGGCGTTTTATCTTACGGATGCGGCCAGGAAGGCAGGCGGGTACAACACCCGTATTACCCGTGCCGACGATTGGCGTTTATGGCTGGAACTTTCCCTTAAAGGTAAACTCGCATGCCTGAAAGAGCCTCTTGTCCGAATACGCAAGCATTCAGGGCAAATGTCACTTGACAATAACGGAGCCCGCCAGTACTGCGATGCGGCCGCCGCTACTGTGTGTCACTTGTTGCGAAAAGGTGGGCATGAGGATCCTTCTATCAGCCCCGATACGGAAGCCTGGACTTCCTTTTTAGCTTGGATTGACGGCAGGATAGCGGAGGATGGGGTTTTAGTCCGCAGGAAGGCGTGGGGTGACGCCCGTGCCGCATTTTTCTCCGCGCGGAATAGTTTTTACGGGGCGATTAAATGCGCTTCAGTTCTGTTCAACTCAGGGTACGCAGCGGAGCTTATATTGAATAAAATTAGAGGTTCAAAACTTCCGGAAAGGCTCGCGCGTGAGTGGCGTATAATGGCGGCCGGGAAAACATGAAACTGGCGATTCTAAATCTTACAGGCGGCGGAATAAGCGGCGGATACAAAAATTACCTCCGGAATATCCTGCCGTATCTTGCCGCGGATAACCGGCTGGAATCCCTGTTTTGTGTTTCTCCCGTTTCGATGGGAGTTGAAAGCCTGGTTTCCGCGAGCGACAAAATACGGTTCGCAAGTTGCGCGCCGTTCAAGCCTTTTCGCAATGGGGTTGATAAAGAAACAGCGCGGTTGCTTTCTTCATACGGGCCTGACGCGATATTTGTTCCTACGGCAAGAGTGGCCAGGTTCAGGAATGTCCCGGTAGTGACTATGATACAGAACATGGCGCCGCTGGCCGCTTGGGAGTGGTATGGTTTGTGGCAGAAATTCAAGCTACTGGTCCAGAAGTATGAGACATACAAGGCTGTGTGCCAGGCTGAAAAAGTGATAGCAATATCCGGATATGTCCGGAGGTTTATTTCGGAAAAATGGGGTATCGCTGATGAAAAAATAGACTCTATATATTTCGGTACCCCATTGCCGGCGGAAAATCCTGTAAGGCCGCCCAACCTGCCCGAAGATTGGCGGGATTTCATCTTTACCGCGGGCTCTATTGAGCCGTATCGCTGCCTGGAGGATGTCATAAAGTGCGCCGAATACTGCCGGAAAAAGCTTGCGGTGCCTGTCAGGATAGTTATAGCGGGACAGGCTAAACAGGACATGCATAAATATGAGCGCTATATTAAAAATATGGCCCTAAAAGCTGGAGTGGCCCCGGACCTTTGCTGGGTGGGACAAATTCCTGAAGCGGAAATGACCTGGTGTTACAGGAATTGCTCGGCTTTCATTATGACAAGCCGTGTTGAGGCCGGGCCGACCACTGTTCTTGAAGCCATGAGCTGCGGGGCAATTTGTGTGGCCGCCGATAACGCTCCTCTCCCTGAATTTTTCGGGAATGCCGCTGTTTATTACAGGCCGGGAGATATTCAAATGCTCGTATTCCGCATCCGCGAAGTGCTTTCATGGGACGCGGAGAAAAGAAAGAAAGTTTCTGCGGCCGCGTACGCGCGCTCCTGCGAGTTTACCTGGAAAAAATCGGCGGAGAAAACAATAGACCTTTTGGAACGGATACTCTGATCCATTTACGGAGGCTGCCTGGTGAAAAGTGAAGTGATTATTCTTGTCGCTGGCCGCGTCGCCCAGGCTGCGCTTACTATAGCCGGTTTCAGGCTTATTACAACTTTCCTTTCTCCGACCGATGTCGGCAGTAACTATCTTATTATTTCCTTGGCAACCTTGTTCGGCATGTTTTTGCATAGCCCGGTGTGCATGTATCTTAATAGGAAATTATTCCTATGGTACGACTCAAAAAATATTTTTAAACATTTGCTTGCCTATAACATCTATTCCCTTATCGTTGCTGTTTCCGCCGTCCCCATTGTTTTTGTGGCGTGGAAGTTTTTCGGGGTCGGCGCGGGTTTGCCTGGAATTGTTTTCGCATTGATAGTCGCCTGTTATACCTATGTTCTGAACTGGAATCAGATATTCATCCCTTTTTTAAATGCTTTGGGGTACAAGGCCAGTTTTGTGTTGCTTACTTTTGCCACCACGGGGCTTGGGCTTTTTTGCTCCGTTTCTTTTGTCTATTTCAGCGGGCCATCCGCTGTGGCTTGGATGTCCGGGCAGGTGGCCGCCATAGCACTGATAACCGTTATCAGCGCTTATGTCTTTCGTCAAAAAGTTCCTGAGCCGGGGATACCGCACGGAGGAGTATTACAATATGCCAACAAGGTTGTTTTCGCAAATATAGCCGGGTTTGCCATACCGCTAGCCGGGGCGGCTTTTTTTATGTGGGCACAGAGTCAATCTTACCGTGTAGTTGTTGAAAAAATAAATGGGGCGGAGTTTCTGGGGTATCTGGCCGTGGGTTTCAGCATCGCCACCAGCGTGGCCGGTATTCTGGAGTCACTTGTGCAGCAGATTTATTTGCCGGGATTCTATCGCCGGATAAGCGGGGGGGATAAAGCCGCGCGCCATGCAGCCCTCGCTGAATTGGCCGCCAAGGCTATACCCGTTTATATAATATACCTGTTCTTTATAATCGGTTCGGCGGAGTATCTGGTTTCTTTTTTAGTGGCGGAAAGGTATCGGAGCGTTTTTGTTTATGCCCGATACGGGGCATTTATGGAATTTTTTAGGATGACCGCCAATATACTGGCGTCGGCGGCACATTCTGAAATGCGGACACAAGTCCTTGTCAAGCCGTATTTTTTTGGCGGGATAACGGCCATTGTTGGCGTCTATCTTGCGGCTTTGTCCTCACACCCGTCCGCGCTGATTCCATCGGTTCTTGCGGTCAGTGGTCTGATTACGGTGGCGGTCATGTGGCGGGTTACAAATTCAATGTTCAGCCTGGCATCGGATCCGAAACCTTTTATCAGCGTTTTGCTTTTGTCGTTGCTTTTTTTGCCTTTGGCTTTTTTTCATGTGCATGGTTTTTTACTTTCTTTAGGTGTATTGCTGGTTTCCGGCTCATACTTTATATTTTTACAGTATAAAGTAGCAGGTAAATGGTTTGACAGCCCTAAGGCTAATTTTAATGGTGGTTTGGAGTTCGCACATGATGAAAATCTTATCAGGGCTAAACAGGAGTTGTAATGTGACCTAGTAAAGTGTTTGTGGTTTTGCAAAGTAGATTGTGAGCGCCTGTTCGTTTTTTTGCAGAGTTGAAAGAAAAACTAGGGAAAGCTAGTGTGCGCTTTCAAAGGTGGGAAAAATGGGGCTTTTGTCTTTTGTGACAAGTTATAGGAGATCTGTAGTAAAACTGTTCATTCCATTTTTTTTTATTATCGGATATCTTGTTTCCTTTCAGGTATTTAATTCCCAATGGCTTGGCTATTTTCTGCTGACCGCAATGGCGGTGATGTCGGGCTGCTTGGCTTTCAGTTCATTGCGAGGGAGGGAGGAAAGCCAGGTCGCGGCGTGGCTGGCTTTTTATGTCTTATTGATCTTCGGATATGCAAAATTCTACTGGCTGATTCTTGACCCTTCTCCGGTCCAGGATTTTTTTCCAGGAAGCTGGGCGTGGCGACATTTCGAAATTCCAGCGACTTTGTTCGACGCCTTCTTAATGCAGACTTTGGGGTTTGTGGGACTTTGTCTTGCGCTGTTTGTTTTTTTAGGGTTCAAAAAGAAACAAAAAAGATCAGACATCGGACTTATAAATATCAGACCGGCATTTTTTATTCTTTTCCTGCCGTTCCTGGCGGGGCTTTTGCTGGTTTCGTCATTTCTAGTCTATAGATATAAGGTGGGTTTTCTGGGAATGATATCCAACCCATTGCCGTTCCATCTATCTGGCTTGATCTTTTACCTGCATACCATGGCCTTACCGATACTTATAATCACTTTTGTGTATCTTTGCGCGACTGCCGCCGGATATTGGCGGTCCAGAATCGGAATACTGGTTTTTATTCTTTGGGCCGTATCGGATGTCCTTTTAAGAAGCAGTCGGGCCAGTTTAATGCTTATCCCGCTGCTGGTTTTGTTTTTAGCGCTTAGCGGCGGTATTAAGATCAGGAAATTTGAAGCCCTGTCGGGGTTTGGGCTGGTTTTTCTGGCGGTAATTCTGGCACCGCTTATATCAAGTTATAGAATTTTCAGGCTTTCCGGTTTGGGTTCATTTGCCGCTCTTGAATCGTCAACCGCCTCTTTTTCTCCGACAATTGCCGGCTTTCTTAAATCTGTAAGTTTTATTTTTTTCAGGGTTCCCGGAATTGAAACTTCCGTAATTGTTTCCGGTTTCATAGTGCAATCTCTAGGGGCCAAAGCTTTTAAGGTCATGTTTTCTGGGAAAGGCTTTTCATGGTATCTGGGACATTCAGCATTTGGGCTTCCATTTGACGCCCCTAATGGTTTTGCGACTCCTTTTATAGCTCAATGGTATATTGCAGGAGGGTATCCGGGTATAATACTGGCTGGCATAGCGGTTGCCGTTTTCTCGGTGGCGGTTTGGGATGGTTTAATGAATTCTAAATTTCTAACCGCTCCGGTTGCCAGGGCCTTTTTCCTGCTTTTATTCTTCTGGTCTCTCACCGAGGGCGTTTCTCCATATCTTGTGAAACAAACATTTGTTTTAATACCGGTATTGCTTATCGCTGAATTTATAGTCAGAATGTTTTTTGTGGTTCCAGCTGATAAAGGATGAATTATAATATGCGGATTTTATTCCTGATACAATGTTTTCCATTTCCTCCCTGTGACGGCATAAGTGTGAAGGTGTACACACTTATCAGGCACCTGGCCTCAAAAGGATGGGGTTGCGACATCCTGTGCTTTGGAAATCATGATGCCGGTCTCCGCGTGGCTGAATTTGAGAAAATTGCCGCGGGGGTTAAAGTGCGGGCGGTAATTCCGCTCCCTTCCACCCTGGAACGCGCTTTTGGAACATTGTCCAGTCTATTAAAGGGGCTGCCGCCTTCATTCGGCGGGTTCAAAAGCCGGAGGTTCCGTGCCGCGCTGGAGAAAATATCAGCGGAGACCGGCTACGACGCGGCTCACTATGATGTGATAAACATGGCGCAATATTTGCCTTTCGGCCCAAAAGTCCCGTCTGTTCTTTCTTCAAACGACGCTATTTCTCTTTTCTATTCAGGCATGATAAAAGAGTGCAGCGGGATATTCAGGAAGGCGTACCTCAGGCTGTCGGCCTGGCTGATAAGGCGCTTTGAGGCGGCATATTACAAGCGTTTTGATAAGGTGCATGTCGTGTCGGAAGCGGACGCCGCGCATTTAAAAAATATCTGCCCGGAAATTAATCTGGAGGTAATCCCTCTTGTGGTTGACAAGGCATTTATCGACTATAAGCCCCAGCGGGAGCACGGGCAGGGTAAAGACGCAGTAAGGATAGTCTTTACCGGCAACCTGGCAATTCCCGGCATAGCTAACGGGTTATTTGAATTTCTGGATAACGCCTACGCTGAACTCCTCTCAGGGGCGTCCCCTTTTGAATTCCATATCTTAGGCCCAAATGCTTCGCCTGAAGATGAGAAACGGGTTTTAGCTTTCCCCGGAGTTAAATATTTGCGATGGGCGAAGGATTATAAAGCTTTCTTGATGACGGCTGATATTGTGCTTGTGTTGGATAAGTCCGGTACCGGGATAAAAAACCGCGTGCTTGAAGCCATGGCTTTCGGCAAGCCTGTGGTAGGCACCAAAATAGCCTTTGGCGGCATTGCCGCGGAAAATGGCAGACATTGCTTTATAAGCAATAGTCCGCAGGAAACAGGCGCGGAGCTTAAAAGTCTTCTGACAGATACGGCCTTGAGGGAAAAAATCGGGGCATCTGCGCGCGAATTAATACTTTCCAGCTATTCAATGGCCGCGCTCGGTCCCCAATGGGAACGTTTATACAAAGATATCATCCCCCAGAAATCATAAAAGGCTCCTGCTGCCTTTTTTCTAATTCTGTGTCTGTTTGTGGAATTGATATGTATTGAAAATTAGGTAAAACTAAATTATAATACATATCATGTGTAACCAGCTGCAGCTACGGGAAATATTCCATATAGAATTTTTGCGCTACCTCGCCGCGGATCTGCCGATGGGGCTTTGGGCGCTTAAGGGCGGGGTTAACCTGAGGCTCTTTTTTAAGAGCATCCGGTATTCCGAAGATATGGATATTGATGTAGAAGAACTACCGGTTGCGTCGGTCCAAAAACGCATAATGCGGATTTTAAATTCCCCTTCATTCCGGGAAAATCTTAAGACTTATGGGATTGCTGAAATAAAACCTCCCGATATGGCCGCGGCAAAACAGACGGCGACCACGCAGCGCTTCAAAGTGCATATAGTAAGTTCGGCGGGGGAGGACTATTTTACCAAGGTGGAATTTTCAAGGCGGGGCTTTCAGGGCGCGCCGGTTACGGAACCGGTGCCGGCCGCCGTTTTAAGACCGTACGCCATGGCGCCGTTTGTGGTGGCGCATTATCCGGCGGCCATCGCCGCGGCCCAGAAAATTTCAGCGGTATTGTCCCGCTCTGTTCTGCAGGCCCGCGATATTTTTGATCTTTATCTGCTAAGCTCCCAAGTGTGCCCCGGAGAGATGAAGCTGCCGTTGCCCGGCAAGGACGAGCTGGCTAAAGCCCGTGAGAATATCCTTAAACCCGGTTTTGAATTGTTCAGGGACGCGGTTGCCGTCTACCTGGCTCCGGAGGATCGCAAGATTTATGCCCTGCCGGGAATATGGGACGAGATTAAGCTGACAGCGGCGGATTTTGTGGAGGAACTTGGTGATGCCAATGGTTAAGAAAACTTTGGCGGCGCATATGGCGGTTCTTGGACGGTCAGTTTTTACCGCGCGGGAACTGGCAGCCGTTGCCGGGCGGTCCGCTTCTGTTGTTTCCCAGGGACTGGCTTTTCTAGCGCGCCAGGGTCTGGCGGTTAAGGTGGCTCATGGCGTGTGGGCTGCCGGCAGCGTAATGCCGAGCCCCTATGCGGTTATTCCTTACATCCTTCCTAAGCAAAGGGCGTATGTTTCCTTTACAAGCGCTCTTCACCTGCACGGCATTATAGAACAGATTCCGCAGGTTGTTACGCTGGCCTCGGTAGCCCACACAAAAGAAATATCTATTAATGCGGGTGCTTTTGCCGTGCACCATCTGGCTCCGTCGTTTTTTAGCGGTTTTGTCTGGCGCGAAAGCGGCGGCTTTTTTATAGCGGAACCGGAAAAAGCGCTTGTGGACTGTCTGTATGTGTCGGCTTTCCGCGAACGCCGGTTTTCCCATTTCCCGGAGTTGAATTTCCCCGAATCCTTCAGCTTTAAAAAAGCTGAGGCATGGGCGATGCTCATTAAAAGCGGAGCGGCGCATAAGCACGTGCTTAAACGGCTGGTGGAAATAAAAGCACATATTTAAAATTTGTTATCATTATATAGCGGCGAGGCATTACCGCCGCAAATTATTTTTTTGTAAGGGGTGTAATGGACGTGGCTGAAACAACAAAAATACTCATATTGGGCGGCGGTGGAATGCTGGGGCATAAGCTTTGGCAATGCCTCTCCCAAAAATTCCCCGGAACTGTCGTTTCCATAAGAAAAAAACGTGATTTTTACGCCGGCTGCGGGCTCTTTACCGGGCCCAATGTGGTGGATGGCCTGGACCTCAGGGATTTTACCCGCCTTAACGCCGTTCTTGATGATGTTAAACCCTCCGTTATAGTCAATTGCGCAGGAGTTACGCTGCGCAATAAAGAAGCCCTGGATAAAAACTCTGTCATTTCCATTAATGCTCTTCTGCCGCACAGGCTGGCCGCCTGGTGCTCAAAAAACGGGGCACGGCTTATTCATTTCAGCACGGTCTGTGTTTTTGACGGCAGGCTGGGCGGCTATACCGAGGACTCGTTACCGGACGCACTGGAACTTTACGGTAACACAAAGGCCTTGGGTGATGTTTTAGCGCCGTTCGCTGTTACTCTCCGGTCCTCTTTTATAGGCAGAGAGATATTCGGCGGCTCGGAGCTGCTGGAATGGTTCCTTGCCCAGAAAGGCAAAAAAATAAAGGGTTTCCGCAAAGCTTTATTTACCGGCCTTACCACCAACCGGCTTGCGGAACTTGTCTCGGACCTGATTGAAAATCACACCGCGTTAAATGGCCTTTACCATGTTTCCAGCGAGACTCTTTCAAAATATGATTTACTGGGCCTTATGAAAGAAGCGTATAAGATAAATGTGGAGATAGAGTTGGACGATAGTTTTGTGTGCAAGCGCGATCTGAATGGGAACAGGTTTATACAGGCGGCGGGTTTTAACTGCCCGCCATGGCGGCGGATGATGGCAGACATGGCCGCTGATGCCACACCATACGGTAAATGGCCGTCTTAAGGCCATAGGCCCTGATACGGCACAGCCATAGGCTAGGCCGTCTGAAGGCCATAAGCCCTGATACGGCACATTGGAGGAGAATTAACATGATCTTTAAAGGGAAAACAGTCCTGATTACCGGCGGAACAGGGTCTTTCGGCCATGAGCTTTTGAAAACTATAATTGCCAAGGATTTTAAAGAGGTCAGAATATTCAGCCGGGATGAACTTAAGCAGGAGATGATGCGCATCCAGCTTAATAATTCCCGTGTAAAGTTTTATATCGGAGATGTGAGAGACAGAGATAGCGTGGATCAGGTTATGAAAGGGGTGGATATGGTGTTTCACGCGGCCGCACTAAAGCAGGTGCCCTCCTGCGAGTTTTTCCCCATGCAGGCGGTGCTGACAAATATTCTTGGCAGTAGTAATGTGGTGGAATCCGCGATCCAGCATAAAGTAGAAAATGTTGTGTGCCTTGGCACGGACAAAGCTGTTTACCCGGCAAATGCTATGGGCATGACCAAGGCCCTTATGGAAAAGGTTGCCCAGGCAGTGTGCCGGGGCTTGAGTGAAAAAGACACCAAGGTTTCCTGCGTCAGGTACGGCAATGTTATGTGCTCGCGGGGGTCAGTAATCCCGCTGTTCATAAAACAGATAAAGGAAAAAAAGTCCATAACCGTTACCGACGCCGCAATGACCAGATTCCTGCTGCCGCTGGATGAGGCGATAAAGCTTGTCCTGTTCGCTTTTTCCAACGCCAGACAGGGAGATATTTTTATTAAAAAGTCTCCGGCTTGCACCGTGGGAGATCTTGCCGCTGCGTTAAAGGAATTATTCAAGTCCGATGTTCCGGTTAAAAACATTGGCATACGCCACGGGGAAAAATTATATGAAACCCTGGCCACTATTGAGGAACTGCGCCGTGCTGAAGATATGGGGAACTATTTCCGGGTCAAAATGGACGACAGGGACCTGAATTACAACAAGTATTTTACCGAAGGTGACAAAAAGGAAGCGCTGCTGTCGGAGTACACTTCGCACAATACGCAGCGTTTGAGCGTGAAAGGCGTAAAAGAAATGTTGCTGAAGCTGCCGGAAGTGACGGCTGAAATGGAATGAGCCGGTATTTATTGCAGTATCTTGCACTATGTCGCATACTTAATTCATGATGTAATACCCTGTGCAAAGTTTTGCCGCGTGATACTACAAAAAGGAGATTTTTATGTCTTTGAAAGTGATGACAATAGTGGGTACCAGACCGGAAATAATAAAACTCAGCCGCGTTATGAGCGAACTGGAGCAGCATGTGACCCATGTTCTGGTGCACACCGGCCAGAATTACGACTACGAACTTAACGAGATATTTTTCAAGGAACTCGGAATACGCAAGCCGGATTATTTCCTTAACTCCGCCGGCGCCACCCTTGCCGCTACAATAGGCGTTATAATAGCCAAGGCTGACGAGGTTATGGAGGAAGAGAAGCCCGACTGCATACTGCTCTACGGTGATACGAATAGCTGCCTTTCCGTAATAGCCGCCAAACGGCGCAAGATACCGATATTCCACATGGAAGCCGGCAACCGCTCCTTTGACCAGCGCGTGCCCGAGGAATTGAATCGCAAAGTGGTGGACCACTTAAGCGACATAAATATGACGCTTACAGAACACGCCCGCCGTTATCTGTTGGCTGAGGGGATAAGGCCGGAAACTGTCATTAAGACCGGCTCTCCTATGAAAGAGGTGCTGGCGCATTATATGCCGAAAATACTTAAGTCTGATGTTCTTAAACGCCTTAAGCTTAAGGATAGCGGCTATTTTGTGGTCAGCGCCCATCGCGAGGAAAATGTGGACAGCCCGGAGAATTTCAGGAACCTGCTCGGTTCGCTTAACGCTTTGGCAAAAAAATATTCAATGCCGGTGATAGTTTCTACCCATCCCCGCACAAGGAAGAAACTTGAAGAGCTGGGAGTAAAAGGGTTCGATAAGCGCATAAGTTTTCTTAAGCCGCTTGGTTTTTACGATTATGTCAAACTGCAGCTCAACGCTTTCTGCGTTGTCTCTGACAGCGGTACTATAACCGAAGAATCCACCATGCTTAATTTTCCGGCCGTAACCATACGCCAGGCCCACGAGAGGCCGGAAGGCATGGATGAGGGCACGCTTATAATGTGCGGCCTTAAAACCGAACGGGTGCTTGAATCGGTTGCTGTTGTGGTTAAACAGCATTCAAGGAAGCAGAGGCGCTTCCGTCTGGTTCCGGATTATAACACGGATAATGTGTCAAAAAAAGTTTTGCGCATAATTCTCAGCTACACCGACTATATAAACCGCACGGTCTGGCATCGCGCGGTCTGACTGCCTTCCTATGCCGGACAAACTGAAGGTTTTGATAATAACCGAAAGGTTTTACCCGGAGGAATTTATAATCAACGACCTGGCGGCCGTTTGGGCGGCCGGGGATTTTTGTGTGGATGTGCTTACGCAGGCACCCAGTTATCCTTTTGGCATAATCTTCAAGGGTTACTCAAATAATTTTTTTGCCGCTGAACGCTGGAAAGATATTAATATTTCCAGGTTTTTTACTGTAACCGGCTACCGGGATTCCCTCTTTTTAAAGCTGCTGAATTATTTCAGCTTTGCTTTGGCCGGCAGTATAGCCGTGTTGTTCCTGGCGCGAAAATATGACCGCATATTCGTTTATCAGACCGGGCCGCTTACCCTGGCGCTTCCAGCGGTACTGGCCCGCCGGCTTTATGGCATACCTGTAACCATCTGGACGCAGGATCTCTGGCCGGACATGGTATATGCCTACGGATTTAAAAAAACGCGGCCGCTTGCCTGGTGTCTTGACAGAGTGATAGGTTTTATTTACCACAGTTGCGACAATATTCTTGTTTCTTGCTCAGGCTTTGCTTCGCGTGTGGCGCAATACGCTCCGGGTAAAGATATTAAGCATTTCCCAAACTGGCCCACGGTGCTGCCGGATGGAGGAGCGGAGAGAGCCGCACTGCCCGCAGGTTTCAACTTTACCTTTGCCGGTAACGTGGGAAAGCTCCAGAATCTGGAGAATGTTTTGCGAGGCTTCGGGCTTGCTTCAAAAATAAACCCTGAAATACGGCTTAATATCGTGGGTGACGGCTCACATCTTGAAACGCTTAAAACTATCGCGCACAATGAAAAAGTAAAAGGCGTCACTTTCTGGGGCCGTAAAAACCTCTCAGCTATGCCGGGTTTCTTTAATGCCAGCGATGTTATGATTATTTCCCTCAGTAATACCCCAGGACTTAACCTTACCGTGCCCGCTAAGTTCCAGGCTTATCTTGCTTTTCATAAACCGGTTTTCTGCGTGATGGGCGGCGCGGTAAGAGCCCTTGTGGAAAAACACAACACCGGCTTTTGCGCGGACCCGGACCGGCTGGAAGCCATCCGCGATGGCTTTCTGAAGTTTTATTCGCTGCGTGGCGGCGGCCTGGCGGACTTCGTGGGAAATTCCAGGCGCCTGCTTGAGGCTGAATATGACAGGGGGAGAATAATAGCGGCAATAGCGGCTACAGTGCGTGACCTGACACTTAAGGTATAATAGCGCAATGGCGGGTAAAAAATAATGTTTGTTTTCAGATGGCGCAGGCTGTTTCTTTTTTTGGGCGACGCAGTATTGTTTTATGCGGCTTTGGCGGCCGCTCTTGTTGTGCGCCACTTTGGCCCGATTCCCTTTGATTTTTTTATTCAGCACATTAAGGTGTTTTCAGTTTTTTTGCCGGTCTGGGCCGGAATTTTTTACGTTATCGGTTTTTATGACATACGCCGTATAAATAAGCTTGTAAATCTTATAAATTCCGCCCTTATAGCTTTCGCGGTTAATCTTGCCGCGGCCTCCGCTTTGTTTTACGCTTTTTATCTGCAACTCGGTCTTACGCCCAAAACCCATCTTTTCCTGACATTAAGCTTCCTGCATGTTTTTGCCGTAATCTGGCGCCGTATCTGGACCAGATTTTTTCTTTCAAAGCTGCTTGTGCAGAGGGTTTCTTTTTTGGGGACCAATTCCCTGCTTGAGGAAATCTGCAAAGATCTGCAAAAAAATCCGCACCTGGGTTTTGTTGTTACTCCGCTGCCGGACCTGAAGGCTAAAGACGCGCAAAGCGAAGCTTACTGGCGGCCGGACGGCAGAAGGGGCGGGGAACTTGCGCAAAAAATAGATCTGCTGGTGGTTGACGCTGATGATGCGGAGAAAAACCCCATGGTTGAAAGCCTGCTGCTGTCGACCGCCGTAATGGAAGAGATTCCTATAATCACCCATCTGGATTTTTATGAGGATCTTTACGGCAAGATACCCCCTGAGTATGCCGCCAAACCCAACTGGCTTTTAAGCAATGTGCTGCATAAAAATAACGCGCTGTACGCAGTAATCAAGCGCGGAATGGATATTGTCGCCGCTTCTTTCGTGTTGCTGCTTACTCTGCCTCTTCTGGCGGCGGTTTACTGCGCGCTGAAAATTTCCGGCATGGGCGGGATCCCGGTTTTCTTTTTTCAAAAGCGCGTGGGTTACCTGGGCAGGCGGTTCATTATATGGAAATTTAGGACCATGGTGCAGGGGGCCGACAAGGCCGGACCTCTTTACCGGGCATCCGCCGGCGACGACCGCGTAACACGTCTGGGCCGTTTTTTGCGCCGGACACGCCTGGATGAATTGCCGCAGTTGTGGAATGTCCTTAAAGGGGAGATGTCGGTTGTTGGGCCGCGGCCTGAATGGATACGCGAGGTGCGGATACTTGAACGCAGTGTGCCGCATTATCATCTGCGACACCTGGTTAAGCCTGGTGTCACCGGTTGGGCGCAAATACATCTGCAGGCAACCTCAAGCGAATTGGAATCCCTTGAAAAACTGCATTATGACCTCTACTATGTCAAGAACCTTTCGCTGGCGCTGGATATAGGTATCATACTGCGCACCTTCCGCAGGGTTTTTCAGAAAGATGCTTCCTTTGCGGCAAGAGAAAAGCTGAAGGCTGAAGGCTGAAGGCTGAAGGCTGAAGGCTGAAGGCTGAAGGCTGAAGGAAGAGCATCCATTAGGTTCAATTTATTTTAATCGGCCCAATAGCCTTACTAAATGTCGGTTCATAGTGCTACAGCCGCATGTTGGTCCTGTAGTGGCAAAGCTTGCTTTGCCCACAGTCATTTACAAGACTTTATGGCGGAAACATTAAAAATATCCCGGTTGGAAAAGGCTCTTGAATGGGCTGTCTATGTCTTCTCGGCTTCCGTCTTGCTTTCTATAACCGTAAGTCAGGCGGCCTTATTGCTTATTGCCATTTTGCTTGTTTGCCTTGGCGCAAAAGATAAAAACAAGGCCGGCGCATACTTTGGGCGGATAAAGGGAAGCGGGCTGCTTCTTCCTTTTTTCCTGTTTTTCATCGCTTATATCTTTTCCGCTATGGTCGGAGTAGACAGTAAGAACAGCTTTTCATTCCTTAATTCAGAACTCCTGAAAGCCCTGGCTTGCTTTGCGCTTATTGCGGCTGTGCCCGGCATAAAGGTCTCCGCCGCGGGCGCGTGGTATGCCGCCGGCGCGACATTAGCGGGCGCGCTTGGTATCTGGCAATTTATACAAGGGAATATCTATTCAAACGGTATTGATTTCGCCCGGGCGCACGGGAAAATGTACGCCGTTACCTATGGGGAAACAATGGCGGTGGCGCTGGTATTTTCTTTGCTGTGTTTTATAAATTCAAAAAAAGAAACCTTTGTGCGCAAAGCGTATTTTGCCTCCACGCTCATTCTGGCCGCGGCTTTTTCCATGAGCCTGAGCCGCGGTCCCGCTATAGGGCTTGCCTTCGCGCTGGGTATGCTGTATTTTTTTGAACCGCGTTCGCGCAAAATACTGCGCGTGGCCGCGGTGATCTGCTTTGCGGCGCTGGTCGCCATATTTTCAGCGGTTCCGTCTTTAAGGCTTAAGCTGATCTCTATCCCGCGCGGTATGGTCCAACTGGTATCCGGAAGCAAAAACGCCGCCGCCGGCGTAGACGACAGTTCATCTATACGCATGGAGATGTGGAAGGTTGGGGTTAAAATAATCCGCGACTATCCGCTTGGAGGCGTTGGGCCGGATAATGTCAAGCGGATATTCGGTTTTTATCATCCGGGGTTGTTTGACGGCAGATACAACTCAAATGATGTCCATAACCTTTATCTCCAGAAGACGGCCGAGTATGGCCTGCCAGGCGGCTTGATCTTTGTTTATCTCCTGGTTTCTTTTTTGCGGCTGGTATATAAAAAATATCGCG
Organism: Elusimicrobiota bacterium; assembly: GCA_003450815.1. Taxonomy (GTDB): domain Bacteria; phylum Elusimicrobiota; class Elusimicrobia; order Elusimicrobiales; family UBA9959; genus UBA9634. The sequence continues at coordinate 67,043 of DMES01000002.1, forward strand.
AATTCCGCAGCGTGGAAAGCCTATGGGCGTTGACGGCGCTGACGGGATTTTACATTATGATGCTTACAGATTCGTCTTTCCATCTGCCCAGGGTGGCTATGAGCCTGTATTTCATGCTGGCGCTTTCGCAGACAACGGATAAACAGGCTGAAGGTTGAGGGCTGAAGGGAAAGATACGGCTGATATGAAAATATTTTCCGTCCTTTAGTCTTAATCGTTCATTTTCCCAAAAATAATTGGCAGTGGCAGAGTTTACTCAGTCGTGGACAGCGCCAGGGGAAACCGCAATGCGGTGTCCCCTCAGCCGTTGGGAAGGGGTGGCCCGCGACAGGCCAGAGTCACTGCCGAAGAGGCAAAGCAAGCTTTGCAACTACAAAAGCAGGTGATGCGGATGTGGCGGGTTAACGAGTTGAGTGGTTACAGAATTTGTTATAATTAAGTTGCGCTTAGTAAGGCGCGGTGCGCGGCGCAAATAAAAATTTGTTCAATCTTAAATACGGAGGACATCATATATATGGCGCTTAAAGTAGGTATAAACGGTTTTGGCAGGATAGGCAGGCTGGTTACAAGGGCTATCCTTGAACGGAAAGACAACGCCATTGAGCTGGTGGCCGTAAACGACCTTACCGACTCAAAGACCAACGCTCATCTGCTGAAGTATGACTCGGTGCACGGCCGCTTTCCCGGAGAGGTAAAAGCCGTCTCCGAAGACGAAATTTCCGTTGACGGGAAAATAATAAAGGTCCTGAAGAAAAAAGACCCGGCCGAGCTTACCTGGAAAGATCTGGGCGTGCAACTGGTTGTTGAATCCACCGGGCTTTTTACCATAAAGAAAGACGGCGTCAATAAGAAGGGCAAGGAAGTTAAGGGCGCTGAAAACCATATTACCAAAGGCGGGGCGAAAAAAGTTATTATCTCGGCTCCTGCCGAAGGCGAGGACCTTACCATTGTGATGGGTGTTAACGAGGGTAAATATGACCCGAAAAACCACCATGTGGTCTCCAACGCCTCGTGTACAACCAACTGTCTCGCGCCGTTTTCCAAGGTGATAAACGACAAATGGGGCATTGAAAAGGGGCTGATGACCACCATTCACGCCTATACCAACGATCAGAAAATACACGATATGGCGCACTCGGATCTGCGCAGAGCCCGCGCGGCGGCCGTCTCCATGATACCCACTTCCACGGGCGCGGCCAAAGCCATAGCGCTGGTTATCCCTGAACTTAAGGGGAAAATGGACGGCTTTGCCATACGCGTGCCGACACCCAATGTTTCCGTAGTGGACCTTACCGTTATGCTCGCAAAGCCAGCAACCGCCGAAGAAATAAATGCGGCTATAAAGGCAGCGGCTGAAGGCCCGCTTAAGGGTATTCTTGAATATACCGAAGAGCCCTTGGTCTCCATAGACTTTAACCACTCTCCGCTAAGTTCCATTGTGGATGGCAAGAGCACCAAGGTTATCGGCGGCAATTTTGTTAAAGTATTGGCATGGTATGATAACGAGTGGGGTTATTCAAACCGGGTTGTAGACCTGGCTCTTTACATGGCAGGGAAGGGAATTTAGAGTTGGGGGGGGGAGGCGTTGCGAGTTGGGAGTTAAACTCTCAAACAAACTTCGAAGGAGACCGCAAATATGGCAAAAAAAGTTCTGATAATGGGAGCTGCAGGCAGGGATTTCCATAATTTTAATGTTTATTATCGCGACAACAAGGATTACGAAGTGGTGGCGTTTACCGCTTTTCAGATCCCGAACATAGCGGGACGCAAATACCCCGCGGTACTGGCAGGGAAACTATATCCGTCCGGCATACCGATTTATGAGGAAAAAGAGATGCCGGGGCTTATAAAGAAGCTCAAGGTGGACGAGGTTGTGTTCGCTTATTCGGATGTGAGCTTTGACACTGTTATGTCCAAAGGATCTATAGCGCTCGCCTGCGGAGCCGACTTTAAGCTGCTCAGCGGCGACCACACCTTTATAAAGTCCAAAAAACCGGTCGTGTCGGTATGCGCGGTGCGCACCGGCTGCGGAAAAAGCCAGACCACCCGTATGATAGCGGGTATGCTTAAAGAGATGGGCAAGAAGGTAGTGGCTATACGCCACCCCATGCCCTATGGCGATCTGTCCGAGCAGATATGGCAGAGGTTCGCTTCGCTTAAGGATCTGGAAAAGCATAAATGCACCATTGAGGAAATGGAAGAGTACGAACCGCATATAGCCGCCGGCTGTATCGTTTACGCCGGTGTGGATTACGGCAAAATACTTGCCGAGGCCGAAAAGGAGGCCGATGTCATTTTGTGGGACGGAGGCAATAACGACCTGCCTTTTTATAAGCCCGACCTTCACATAGTTGTAACCGATCCGCTGCGTCCCGGCCATGAGGAGATGTATCATCCGGGCGCCACAAACCTGCGTATGGCTGATGTCGTGATAATAAACAAGGTCGACACCGCCGAGCCGGATGCCGTTGAAAAGGTGAAGGATAATATCAAGCGCATGAACCCCAGGGCCAGGATTATTGAAGCCGAGTCCCCCGTTACCATTGAAAACGAAAATGGACAGGTAAAAAACAAGAAAGTTCTGGTGGTGGAAGACGGCCCCACTCTCACTCACGGCGGGATGGAGTACGGCGCGGCTTATGTGGCGGCCAAGCAGTATGGCGCCGCTGAAATAGTTGATCCGAGGCCTTATGCCATAGGCACTATTAAGAAGGTTTTTGAAAACTTCAAGCACCTGGAAGATATTCTGCCCGCCATGGGTTACGGAAAAGAGCAGATGGAAGAGCTGAAAAAAACCATTAACGCCATACCGGCGGACCTGGTGTTAGTAGGGACGCCGATAGATCTGGCGGAACACCTTAAGTTTAATAAACCGTCGGTTCGCGTTACCTATTCGCTTAAAGAACGCACCACTCCCGGCATGAAAGAGGAATTAAGGGTGGCGCTTAAAAACGCCGGTAAACCGGTGGGTGTGTAGATTGGCAAACCTGGGATAATAGGCGTAAGGGCTGGGAAGTATAGATGCGTAGAGGCATAGTTGGGAGTTTTTACGCCTCCATGCCTCCAAATTGCTATGCATCTCAAAATGTAGAGGTTGATTATGACCGTTGAAAATAAAACCGTGCTTAAACTGGCTAAAGTGCAGGACGCGCATTTAAAAAATAAGACAGTTGTGGTGCGTGTTGATTACAATGTGCCCATGAAAGACGGGGTTATCACCGACGATACGCGCATCCGTGAAACGCTTAAAACCCTCGGGTTGCTGCTCGCCGCGAACTGCAAGGTGATCCTGATAGCGCATTTCGGTCGCCCAAAAGGTAAGTCGGAGCCCAAGTACAGCCTGGGCCCTATAGCCCCACGCCTTGCGGAATTGGCCGGCGTTAAAGTGCATTTTGCGGCCGATTGTGTCGGTCCGAAAGCGGATAAAACTATCGCCGCGGCTAAAAACGGGGAAATAGTCCTGCTTGAAAATCTGCGATATCATCCCGAAGAAGAGAAAAACGACGAAACTTTCGCGCGGCAGCTTGCCGGGCATGGTGAATTCTTCGTGCAGGAGGCTTTTGGGGCGCTTCACAGGGCGCACGCTTCAACCGCGGCTATAGCCAGATTCCTGCCCGGTGCCATAGGTTACCTGGTGCAGAAAGAGCTGGAATATCTTGATAAAACCATGGTATGCCCGGTGCGCCCTTTTGTGGCAATTATCGGAGGGGCCAAGGTTTCAGATAAAATAAACGTGCTTTACAGCCTGATGGACAAGGTGGACACGATTATTATCGGTGGCGGCATGGCTTATACTTTTCTCGCGGCCCAGAACACTAACATAGGCAAGTCTCTTTTGGAGGCGGATAAAGTGGAAGAGGCTAAGAAGATAATTTTGAAAGCTTTCAAGAATAATGTGGAAATGCTTTTGCCCGCGGACCATCGCGTTGTGCGCGAGATCAAGCCGGACGCCGAGATGGAAATAACCCAAGCCATGGCGGTTCCTGACGGCTGGATAGGCGTTGATATCGGGCCCAGAACGGAGTTGCTGTTCACCGACAAGATAAAGGGAGCCAAAACCATTTTCTGGAACGGTCCGGTCGGCATTTTTGAAACTCCCGCTTTCGCCGGAGGCAGTATAACTGTGGCAAGGGCTATGGCGGAAGCAACAAAAAACGGAACTACCACGATACTTGGCGGCGGTGATACTCTCTCTGTGCTTAAAACGGCCGGAGTGGGCGCCGCTCAGATATCGCATTGTTCCACTGGAGGCGGGGCGAGCCTTGAATTTATTGAAGGCAAGCAGCTGCCCGGCCTGGTGGCGTTGTCCCAGAAATAACCGCGAAGCGGTTATTTCGCTGGTAGGCTAGTAGGCGGCTTTCGTATGAAGACCTCCGCCGCATACACGCCTACTAGCCTACCAGCATACTAGCAATTATTTCTGGAGGAAAAATGTATACCTTTCTATTAGTTACACATGTTGTGGCCGCGTCGGTGCTGATACTTTCCATAGTAGTGTTTCAGACCAGCAAGGGTTCGGCTCTTGCGATGTTCGGTGGCGGGGGGGATTCGCTCTTCAACTCAGCCACAGGAACGTCCTTTATTAAGAAGTTTACTATTACGGTAGGTGCGGTATTCGCTGCCACCTCTCTTTTGCTTACGGTATTCGGCGCATCAAACCGTATGCATTCCGTGGTTCAGGAATATCCTCTACAGGCCCCGCAGCAGCAGGCTCCCGCCGCGCCTGCGGCACAGCCCGCGGCTGATGCGGCGGCTCCCAAGGCCCCGATTTCCGCGCAGCCGGCGGCAGGCGCACCTGCCCCCTCCGCCGCTAAGCCTTCACCAAAAGCCCAACCGGCAAAAGCCGTTCCCGCGCCGGTGAAGAAGTAGTTTTAAATATTGTGTAATAGCCGTACATAAATAGACGTGACCCCGCGCAGCAGAGCGGGGTCATGTCTATTCTTAAGGTGCTGCCTGTGACTTGCAGGCTTGTGACTTGTGACAGCGTCCGCCTTGGGCGGACGCTACTTCATCACTTTGTTTTCAAAAGTAATTATTATGTCAAGCAGCTGGTCTGTTGTTTTGGCGGCAAACAAGCGTTTGCGCAGTGTCAGGTTTGAAATAAGCCCCGATAGCTGTGAAAGGATGTTAAGCTGCAGGGTCGGCTCGTTAAACGGGGTGAGAATAAGAAAAATAACTTTAACCGGCTGATTATCCGGGGAGGGAAAATAGATGCCATCCCTGCTTTTTCCCACCGCGAGCAGCGGTTTTGAAAGCGAGGCCAGACGGGCGTGGGGGAAAGCCGTCTGATGTCCGAGCGCCGTGGAAAAATTCGTTTCCCGCTTTATTATGGCCTTAAGTGCCTCATCCTTGTCAAAAGAGGGGGATGCGATGTGCAGTTTTGAAAGCACTTCACCTATGGCTTCAAAACGAGAGGTTTCTTTAAGTTCCAGTTCGCAGGCCTCCTTTATCAGGGCGCTATTAAGCAGGAAGCGGGGGGGCTGATCGAATTCGTCCCTTATTTCCCCAGTGAGTTCTTCCACGATATCTTCCATGGTAAGCAGTCCCGTGGTTTCGCCGGCGGAGTTTTTCGTAAGCGCAAGTTGTATGCGTTTTTCCTGAAATTCCCTCAGCGCCTTTTCCACGGTTACTTCTTCGGGTATCTGTCTCAGTTCGCGTCTGAATTTGATAAGCTCCGGGCCCTGGGTGCCTGCGTCCTCTTCAAAACAGGCTATGCTGAGGTCTTTTAAATGTACAAATCCGGGTTCAGGTTCTTGTGTATCGGACAGAGGATAGCGTGAAAATTTCTTTTCCCGGATGAGCTTCATGTTTTCCGCCCAGGTTTTTGTAACCGACAGGCAGGCGATGGAGCTTTTTGGAGTCATTATTTCTTTCACTCTGGTCTTGCCGAAATCAAAAAGGTGCTCAAACATCATCAGGCGCCCCAGGGAAATTTTTCCATATTCCTGCGACTGGCTGAGGATCATGCGCAGTTCTTCATCCGAGTGCAGAAGGTCTTTTTCGCTTGCCCGGATTCCCAGCGCGCGTGTGATATAGTTCGCGCTTTTATTTATAACCAGCATTGGGTAATAAGTCAGGCGGTAAAAAATATTAAGAGGCAATGCCACCGCGAGAACCATTTTTTCCGTCATCAGTATCGCCGCATACTTCGGCACCTGCTCCCCCAAAATAACATGCGCCGCAGTCATGATAAAAAAGGCGACTCCGAATGAAATGGAATAGGCGGCTGCCGGAGTAAAAGGCAGCTCCAGCGCCGCAAAGGCGGGGGCCAGCAGGTGAGCGAGCGCCGGCTCGCCTATCCAGCCAAGTCCAAGGCTTGCCATGGTGATGCCGAGCTGGATGGAAGAGAGGTATCCGTCAAGATGCTTCACCGCGTGCTTGGCCAGATCGGCCTGTTTATTGCCCATGGCCGAAAGTTCTTCAAGGCGTGTATAGCGTACCTTTACTATGGCAAATTCAGCCAGCACGAAAGCGGCGTTCAATATAAGGAAAACAAGTGCTATAAGCAAGTCGATGAGGTATTTCATGTATCTTCCGGTTTCTGACTCCTGAATTCTATCTTCTGACCGCTCTGAGCAACCTGATTATTTTACCATATCCAAAAATTCGGGTTTTACTAAAAATTTTTGCCGCAAAGATTTTTATGCCCCGCCCTTTAGGGCGGGGAGCCCTTGAGGCAAGGGGGAGTTTGAGAGGGAAAGAAATTCCCCCCTCATCTCCGGCACGGGGATATGAAAACCCCGTGCCGGGTAGCATAAAATGTTGCTTCAACATTTTATTAAAATGATAAAATTTACCCTATGAAAACTATAATAGTTTTGCCGGCCTACAACGCTGAGAAAACCATAGAGCAGACAATAAAGGATATCCCTGAAGGCTTTGTTGATGAGGTTATACTTGTGGATGACGCGTCCTCTGATAAAACCGTGGAATTAGCCCAAAAACTGGGGCTTAAGGTGATTAAACATACTAAAAACAAGGGCTATGGCGGAAACCAGAAAACATGCTATACGCAGGCCCTGGCTGACGGCGCGGACATAGTGATAATGCTGCACCCCGATTATCAGTATAATCCCAAGATAATACCGTATCTTGTCGGCCTTATTAAAAACGATATCTGCGACGTTATTCTGGCGAATAGAATAAGGACCCGGCGGGAAGCCCTGGATGGAGGGATGCCTTTTTATAAATATTTGTCCAATAGGTTCCTGACTTTTATTGAAAACCTGGTAACCGGGCAAAATCTGGGGGAATGGCACAGCGGCATGCGCGCGTATTCTTCCAAAGTCCTTTTAACCATTCCCTGGCAGAACAACTCGGATGATTTTGTATTTGATTCCGAGTTCCTGATACAATGCGCCGTTGCCGGTTTCAGAATTGGAGATATCCCGATACAGACAAAATACTTTGAAGATGCGTCATCTATAAGTTTTACGCGGAGTATGAAATACGGATTGTCCACCGTATACGTTCTTTTCAGATACAGCCTCCATAAACTGAAAATCCTCGCATACCCATTACTTAAATGATTTTTTTCAGCCGCCTTTCCGATAAAATAAAACACGCGGCGGAGAACGATATCATTTTCCCGAAAGAAAGCCGTGAGCAGGCGCTGAATACCTGTTATCTGTTCCTTTTGTTCGTTCTGATATTCATTAAACTTGAACCGTATATCATGCCGCAGCTGGACGATATGACCCATGCCTCCATGGGAATATCTATCCTACAGACCGGGGACTGGTTTACAATGCACGAAGGCGGTATGATAAGCTGGCTTAAGCCGCCGCTTTATTTCTGGATGGAAGCGGTTTTGTTTAAGGTTTTCGGGGTCTCGGAATACTGGGCCAGATTTCCGGCCGCCGTAACCGGCTTCTTAACTTTTCTCCTCTCTTACAAAACGGCGTCAAAACTTTTCAGCAAAAGAGCGGGTTTCCTGACGTTGTTCGTCATGTCCTCAAGCTTGTATTTTTTAAGCTATACTCAGCGTGTAATGCTGGATATGCCTGTGACTTTTGCCGTTGTTTTGAGCATTTTCTCGGTAGTAAAAGCTGAGAAGGAGAACAATGATAAATTTTATCTGCTCTATGGCCTTGGCCTGGCCTTCGGATATTACTTTAAAGGAATACAAGGGCTTTACGCTTTGGGAATTATCCCCTTATATTTTATTTTTACCGGACAAAGCGGCAAACTGTTTAATGCCTACTTTTTAATTTCCATTCTGTGCGCCGTTTTTTTGATAGGTTTGTGGTTTGTCCCGCAATATACGGCCCATGGCAGGGAATTCCTTTTGTCCCAGTCCGGAGTCGGGCCGCTGCTCACCGGCGGGCTTGCGGGCCATGAGAATCCTTTTTACAGCCCACTTAAAAATCTTTTCAGGATGTTTTACTGGACTATCCCGGCTTTTTATGGAATGCTGCTGGGTTTTAACAGGCTTAAGAATAAAAATGAGCGCAATGGTTTTATCCTTTTGTTTTTATGGTTTTTTGTGATAATTTCAGCCTTATCAGCAAGCAGTGTTTTCGGAGTCAGATATCTTATCCCGGCTTTTGCGCCGGCGGCGATATTTGCCGCTTTAGCCCTTGAAAAGCACATACCGCCCCAAAAATTCCCTTATTTTCAGCATATTGTCTGTTTACTAGCCGGTGTGATCCTTTTTTTTGCAGCGATATTCCCCCTGCCCGCCCCGAAGGGGGGGAGCGAATATATATCCCTTTATCGTTGCGTAAATAGTATTGTAGACAGCAATAGCAGACTGCTCCTTTACAAGGAAAGGATCTTTATATTTAATCAGGGGCTGACTTTTTACAGCCTCCGGCCTTTAGATAAACAGGTTAACAGTATTGAGGAACTGTTGTCGGAAATACGCAAAAGCGATAAAACGGCTTTTGTAATCTCAAACGCACAAGACTATAAGGAAATACAAGAGGCTGTGCCGGCTGGCAAATTGCATAAATCCGCTTCATCTGATGAATGGATTTTATTTCAGATACGCCTTTGAATTTAAAAATACTATAATAGTTGTGAGTTTAGGAGTTGGTGAGTTAAGAGTTGGGAGTTAAACTCTCTAAACCCCAAAACTCATAAAGCGATCAACGATGCGCGGGTGGTGGAACTGGTAGACACGCACGTTTGAGGGGCGTGTGCCTAACGGCTTGGGGGTTCGAGTCCCCCCCCGCGCAGTTTTTCAGAAACTCCCTGATACGTTTTTTTTGCGGCGTTTCCATGTCCAATCCATTTCCCCCAAAGCTCATAAGAAAAATAGTCAAAAAAACAGGCACGCCTGTTTACATTTATTCCAAAGCAGGAATACTCCGCAATCTTGCCGCCTACCGCAGGGCTTTTGCCGCGCTTGATTATATTCTTTGTTACGCCATGAAGGCCAATTCAAACGGAAGTATCGCCAGGCTTTTGTCAGGGGCGGGGGCCGATGTGGTAAGCGGCGGGGAACTTTACCGGGCCCTGAAAGCGGGTTTCAGGCCGGAAAAAATTATTTTTTCCGGGGTGGGGAAAACCGCCGACGAACTGGCCTACGCCCTGCGCTCCGGAATATTGCTGATAAATGTGGAATCGTTTGAGGAATTGCGGACCCTTGCCGCAGTTGCGGCAGGACTCAGGATAAAAGCCCCCGTTTCCGTAAGGATAAACCCGGATATCGATCCGCACACTCATAAATTTATCACCACAGGCAGGCTGGGCACTAAATTCGGTGTGGATTTCAAGGAGGCCCTGAAACTTTACGCTTTCGCAGCGGCCGACAAAAATCTTGTTGCGAGGGGGCTGCATTTTCATCTTGGTTCTCAGATAGATTCGCCGAAACCTTATGTGCTGGCTCTTAGCCTTGTAGAGAAATTTATTTTATCATTGGCAGGGGGGGGGATAAACCTTAAGTATCTTGATATAGGCGGCGGCTGGGGCGTAAAAGAGGGGTTTGAGATGCTGCCGCCGGAGCGGCTTGCAAAAGCCGCTGGTTCCGTTCTCAGGCGTCTTCCCGGAATGAAACTTATAATCGAGCCCGGCCGTTCACTTGTGGCATCAGCCGGCGCGTTGGCGGTAAGCGCCATTTACCGGAAAAAAAGCGGACATGTTTCTTATGTCATAACTGACGGCGCCATGAACGACTTATTAAGGCCGGCGTTTTACGGGGCCAGACATCCTGTGGTTCCGCTTGAAAAAAGAAAGGGCCCGGTTGTCACCCTTGATATAGCCGGCCCGGTATGTGAAAGCGGTGATTTTTTGGCTAAGAACGTGAAATTACCGTTGCCGGAGAGGGGAGATATACTGCTTCTGATCTCTGCAGGAGCCTACGGGTTTTCAATGAGTTCAAATTATAATTCCCGTCCCCGCGCTCCGGAGGCTCTTATAACCGGAGCTTCCTCATGGAAGCTTATAAGAAAAAGAGAAACTTTCCGCGACCTCGTAGCCGGCGAACTCTAATCCTGAAAACACAGTCAGAACAAAGTCTCCACGACCTAAAGGGCGGGGTATGGCAGAAATTTTTGCGGCAAAAATTTTTAATCAAAAGCGATATCAGCCGTAATTCTCCGGTTTAGAGAATCAATAAGCTGATTAAGGGCCTTCGACGCGGCTGGCGCGGGCGGCTGTGGGGCAAAAATCAATTTTTTAAATTCGGGCATTCTTGCGTAAAGGTCGTTACCAGGGCAATCGGTTTGGCCCAGTTCTCGATGGGCGTAAAAACTGCTTACTGAAACAGAGTAAGTGTCTTTCATATACTTGCCCACGGCAACCATAGAAGACATTATTTCTGGAGTGACAGGGGTGGAAACCGGAGGATGATAATTGCCCATTATTGAAATTCCCGTGTTGCCTGTATTCCAGTCTAGCGCGTGCGCGCCAACAACGCCAATCGGCCTGCCTTCAAAAACATCGCCCTGGGGACTTATCAGGAAATGGTAGCCTATATCTATCCAGCCCTTTGCGTTCTGATGATAATCCTGTATAAACTGTATTTCGGCCAAGGCCTCTCTGTAGTTCTTAGGGTAATAGCCGGCGGTGTGGTGGAGGGTAAATATCACCGGTGAGTGAGGTGTGTAGGGTTCTTTGGGCGCAGCAGCGTTCCAGCCGGTGCGCCTTGTGATTTTAAACGGCGTGTTATCTGACAGATAAAGTGACGGGTCCGGATTGTAAGGCGCCGTGCTTATGGTTTCCTTATTTTCTCTAAGCAATATTTCTTTTGATAATTCAACTCCGTAGATTATCAGCTCGCCGCTGGACTTTGAGCCCATATTGACGACGCTTAATTTTACCGGCTGGCTTGTCGGCTGGTCGGTTTGGTATTTAGCCCAAAATCTGCCGCTCGGAAAACGCCTTACGGTCAACTGGCGGAACTTGTCAACACCATCCGGCCTGGTTTTCGACACTATCGAAATTACAATGAGAAGGGCATGGTCGGGCATTTCGCCCTGCACGAGTACGGTGTCGTATTCGAATTGAGGCGGTTCGCTCAGTGCGCTTTCAAAAATCTGCGCGCCGGTTTTATCGTCAACGGAAAATTTTACGGCCATCGGATACGGTGAATCTTTAAACTCAATAGTGTTCTCACCTTCTCCGGCCGGGGCTGTGAGCGGGAACGAAAACAGCAACATAAAGAAAAACAGGAATCTGCGCGCCTCAGTTGTCATATATAGATTATACGCATATGTCAGAAAAGATAAAGGGCTTAAAGCCCCGCAGGCTAATAGGTCAAAAGACCCATCCCCGCTAAGATA
>DMES01000047.1 GCA_003450815.1 Elusimicrobiota bacterium
TCATTTTAAACTGGACAGTACACGGTAGTGGATGTCAACTGCTTCCCAGGTTATAAAGGCGCTCCGAATGCGGCCCAGGCTGTGGCGGATTATATAGAAAGTTACGCTGAGGGAAAAATATCCCTGGCCTTTCCGTTGCCTGTGAGCTAACGTATGAAAATAGGTATTATTACTCGGGCCCATATAACCGGCAAACAAAGCCCCTTAATGCCGGCAGTAGCGCGCTTGCTCAGGAAATACGGCGCTTCCGTGGAGATTATTTATCCTGAGGACAGGCTGAAACATCTCCGTCAAATCCATCCCACCTACGATCTTTACATACTCAAAGATACGAGCCCCATGGGGCTTGGGTTTGGCGGCGCTTTATACTCGGCCGGCGCCAAAATCATCAATCCCTATCCGGCCTCTGCTATTTTGCGTGATAAGATTGCGGCCACCAGTATCCTTAAATCAGCGCGGCTGCCTGTGCCGGATACTTATGTCGTCAAAGAAATACGGCAGCTTGCGCCTTTGCTGGGCTCAGGGCCTCTCATTATCAAGCCGTACCGCGGCTCGCGCGGCGCGGGAATTAAGGTTGTTCGAAATACGCGGGAGCTTGCTCAACTTCCCGTCTGTCAGGATCCGGTTTTTGCTCAGCGTTACCATAAGCCGGACGGTCCGGACCATAAGCTTTACAGCATAGGCGGGCAGGTGTTTGGAGTCCTTCGTTCCTGGCCCGCGCGAACTTACAAGGAAAAACTCGGCTGTCCCTTTCCGGTAACGCCAGCTTTGCGCGATCTTGCGCTGCGCTGCGGCAAAGCTTTTGGCGTCGGGATATTCGGGGTGGATGTGGTGATGAGCCATGGGCTGCCCTATATAGTGGATATGCAGAATTTTCCCGGATTCAAGGGTGTTCCGAATGCCGCTCTAAAGCTGGCGGACTATATTTATCGCATAGCTCGGAGCATATCGCATAAAAATGAATCTTAAAATACCGCGTGTTTCACCTGAACTTCTGGCGCTTATAGGCGAGGGTTTTTTATCGCGGCTGAGCTTTGGGATCATAAGTTTTGCCCTCCCGCTGTACGCCTACCACCTGGGCATGAGCATGACCGCTATCGGCTTTATGCTTTCTCTTACCGCCGTCGCGGAAGTCTCGCTAAAACCTTTTATGAGCCGGTTCGCGGACCGCTTCGGGTTTAAGCAAAGCCTGAGCATGGCTATTGCAGCCAGAAGCGCGCTCGCGTTCCTGTTGGCGTTTGCCGACGCGCCGTGGCAGCTTTATGCTATACGCCTGCTGCACGGAATGATAGAGTCCCTGCGCGACCCCGCCATAAACTCCATGCTGGCTGAGCGTGGCGGGGAGAAGTCTGTGGCGTCAGCCTTTTCCTGGTATTGGACAGCGCGTTATACCGCCAGCGCTATCGGAAAGACGGCAGCCGGGCTCCTGCTGACCTGGACCGTTTCCAACTATAAATTTATTTTCCTCAGCGCTTTCGCGCTGTCAGTACTGCCTTTTTATGTGGTTATGCGCTATACCAAAGAACAACCCCATTTAAGCCCTCCTGAAAAGGCGGTTCCCGACCCTGCGCCTGCGCGAGCCGGCGCAGCTAAAGTTCCCATCCTGACTTTCGCCGGTTTTGGGTTTCTGATAACCAGCACCAGTGCGATGCTGAACTCACTCTTCCCGCTTTTAGCGACCCAATACGCGCATCTTACTGAAGCACAGACCGGTCTGATTTTCGGGGTTTCAACAGCGCTCATGCTGATTTCCGGCCCGCTTTTCGGCTGGCTTTCAGATAATGTCAGCCGCAAGCTTGTCCTTCTTATCCGGAGCGCTTCAAACACTATTTCCTCCTTGCTTTATTTGGTTTTTCCCGGGTTTGCGGGAGTGGCGGTGGGCAAGGTTGTGGATGACATGGGCAAGGCCGCATTCCGCCCCGCCTGGGGCGCGCTGATGGCAAAGATATCGGGAGCGGACCGCACCCGCCGCGCCCAGACCATAGGCACCATGACAATCGGCGAGAATCTCGGCGATACGCTGGGGCCTGTCCTGGGCGGATTCCTCTGGAGCACCTACGGCGTTGCCTGCCTGTTGATCGCCCGCGCGGTGCTGGCTTTAAGCGCCGAACTTTACGCGATATTTATTATTGACCCGCACATAACCCCCGCTGGCGGGCTTAAAGAAGAGCGCGGCGCTGTTTGACCGCGTCAGGGTTTAGCCCAAAAAAAACTTAATTCAATTTGGAGCGGAAATAACGGGCCAAAGAAGCATTGATTAACGGGCTATATTTTAATATTATATGGATTCCACAATTTGTCAAGGTGGGCTTGCTTTTGCGTAGTTTATGTTATTTTGCGGAGGTTCATGAATGGGTTCCCATCAGTCAAACCAGATCTTTTTCGGCACAGACGGTTTCAGGGGCATAGTGGCCCGCGGTTTTACCTATGAGATTGTAAGAAAAATAGCGCAGGGTATGGCGGATTATATCGCCTACAAGTATATGCGCAGCCCGGAAAAGCCTCAGGTGGTAGTGGGCTATGACCGCCGCTTCATGGGAGAGCGTTTTGCCCGCACTTTTGCGGATATTCTGGCCGCTAACAAGCTTACGGCCGTGCTCTCGGACGGGCCGCTTCCCACGCCCGCGATCAGCCTGCTTACGACTAAGGGCTATGGCCTCGGTGTGGTTATTACGGCGAGCCACAACAAACATTTTTATAACGGCGTCAAAATAAAGCAAAACGGGCGCTCGGCTCCACCTTCCGTTACAGCCGAGATAGAAAATTATTCGGCGAAAGCTGTGCCCATGCGCACTCCGGCCAACCCGCCGGCGGCCGTAAAATCCTTTAAAAAAGTTTATGCCGATTATCTCAATTCCAAATTGCCGGTTGCGGCGATAATGGCCAGGCTGCCCGGTCCCGTGGTGGTGGATTTTATGCACGGCGCCGGAGCCGAGTTCTCGGAAGAGATATTTAGCTCAAAAAACATCATTAAGATCCGCGCCTCCCACGATCCGCTTTTCGGCGGCATAGCGCCTGAGCCGGTGGAGCATAATCTTGCCCCGCTGATCGCGGCCGTAAAAAAGCACAAGGCATTTTTCGGCGTGGCGCTTGACGGCGACGCAGACCGTTTCGCTTTGGTGTCCGACCAGGGGCGGTATATGACGCCCTGCCAGATAGCGCCCATGCTTTTTGAATATCTCCTGGGCCGGAACAAGTTCAAGGGGAAGCTTGCGCAGGCGGTTTCAATGGGTTACCTGACCAAGCGCATAGCCAAGGCGCATAATCTGCCTTTTGAAGAAACTCCGGTAGGGTTTAAATATATAGCCGATAAAATGCTCTCCGAGGATGTGTCTTTCGGCGTTGAAGAATCCGGCGGTTACGCGTGGAAGGGGAATCTGCCGGAGCGCGACGGTGTGCTTACCGCTTTGATGTTCATGGAAATGGCCGTTAAGACCAAAAAAACCGTTTCCGCGCTTTACAAGGATATTGAAGCCAAATATGGCAAGTCCTTCTTTGTCAGGCGGGATTTCAGTATGGATAAACCAATTCCCAATAAACACTCTTTTGCCGTGAAAATTAAGAAGAAGCTGCCGAAGACGCTTCTGGGTAAAAAAATATCCGATACCAATACCATGGACGGCCTCAAGATCATTCTGGAAGACGACAGCTGGCTTTTAATGCGGCCCTCCGGTACGGAACCGCTTCTGCGGACCTATGCCGAGACGGATAATCCGGAGAATACAAAGAAATTTCTTGAGCTGGCGCTCAAGCTGACAGACCAGAAGTCCAGCGCTGAAGCGCTGAAGACATGAAACGCTGAAGACATGAAGCGCTGAATCTAGCTGCGGTTACTTCAGCGCTTCAGAACTTCAGCTCTAAATTAAGGAGGACAGTATGAACTTCAAGGGAACACGGCTGGTAAGTTCGGAATCGGTGACAGAGGGACATCCGGATAAGGTCTGCGACCAGATTTCGGACGCGGTGTTGGACGAGATAATGAAAAAAGATCCGGCGGGCCGGGTGGCCTGTGAAACTTTCATTACAAGGGGCCTTGTGGTGGTGGGCGGGGAAATTACGACCAAAACTTATGTTGATGTGGACACCCTGGCGCGCCAGGTGATAAAGGACATAGGTTATACACACGCCAAATACGGATTTAACTACGAAACCTGCGCGGTGGTGAATGTCATAGGCCGCCAGTCCCCCGATATCGCCCAGGGAGTGGACACCGGCGGAGCCGGCGACCAGGGACTGATGGTCGGGTATGCCTGCGACGAAACTCCGGAGTTCATGCCTATGTCGCTGGTGCTGGCGCACCGCCTGAGCATGCGTCTGGCTGAAGTAAGGAAGAAGAACATTCTGGATTATCTGGGACCCGACGGCAAATCCCAGGTGACCGTTGAGTATCTTGATGGCAGGCCGAAGCGTATTGAAACCGTAGTGCTTTCTTCGCAGCACACCGAAGATATCCTTGACAAGACCGGGATGCACATTACCGAGGCGTCAAAACGCGAGATCATTGAAACAGTGGCTTTGCCCGTGCTCGATAAAAATCTTCTGGATAAAGACACCCGGTTTCTTATAAACCCGACCGGCAAGTTCCTGGTGGGCGGCCCGCAGTCCGACACCGGCGTAACCGGCAGAAAAATCATAGTGGACACCTACGGCGGCGTGGCTCCGCACGGCGGCGGTGCCTTCTCCGGCAAGGACTCAACCAAGGTAGACCGTTCAGCCGCCTACATGGCGCGTTATGTGGCAAAAAATGTCGTAGCCGCGGGCCTGGCCCGTGAGTGTACCCTGCAGGTCGCCTATGCGATCGGCGTGGCCGAACCTGTTGGCCTTTATGTGGACACCCACGGCAGCGGTGTGATCTCGGACGAGAAGCTTTCACAAATAGTGTCAGGTTCCTTTGACTTCACACCCCGCGGCATAATAAAAAACCTTAAACTGCGCGAGCCCATCTTCAGAAAAACAGCCTCTTACGGCCATTTCGGACGCATGGACGCAAAGTTTGAGTGGGAAAAAACCAACGCCGCTGAAATGCTCAAAAAAAAAGCCATGGGCGGCGTTAAAATCCGAGTCGCGGCTCGGGCTTAAGGTAAAAGCTTAAGGTTGAAGGCTGAAGGTAATAAGGGGGGGGCCCCAACTTCAGCCTTTTCAACCTGAACGGAAAGCCAGGAAGAAACCCGAAAATGGGGGTATTGTTTTATGTGGCAATGGAAAAAGGGGGGATATGAAGGTCTTGATTGTTGAGGACAACGCGCTTACGCGCTATACAATTAAATCTCTGCTGAACAGGTTAGGCCATGAGGTGGTTGGCGAAGCTGAGGATTCTGTGGGAGCAGTGAAGTGCTTCACGGAGTTAAGGCCGGATGTGGTGTTTTTAGACCTTATCCTGCCGGGCAAGTCAGGGGTGGAGATTCTTGAGGAATTACGCAAGATCAACCCGAAGCCTAAAATAGTTATTATTACGGCTGTGGATCAGGAGGAAATAGACCTGAAACTTTCCAACAAAGGAGCCAACGCCGTAATGCGCAAGCCGTTCTCTTTTGAGGAGTTTAAGAATTTGTTGAAAAGTATCGCCTGACAGCAGGATAGAGTTTGAAATAGTGGTTTATAAGTAGGGGAAAATAGAGAAATCTGAAGGGCGGCTTGAAGCGGCTTCTCTTTTTTGAACTATACCCTGCACCCTATACCCTATCCCCTGACTTATGAACGCTAACCGCACCCTTGAAAACATCACGGTCGCAAGCCTTGAAAAATGCGTGGGAAGGCTTTCAAAAGTATCAGCCGGCCGCTGGAGCCTGGCGGATGTAAGTGTGTCCCGCGGCGCTTTAAGCGAGATAGCGCTTTACCGCCGCTTGGGAGAGCGCGGGCCGGCTGTGTATTCTGAGGTTTCCGGAGACCGCCCTTTCGCGGCCATGGTGCTTTTTCAGTCTGCGGACATAGGAATCATCTCAAAGTGTTTCCTCGGTTTCGCGTTTCCGCGTATGGCCGACATTGACCGGGCCGAGGAATTGCTGCTCTCGGAGCTTGGCAACATTATACTTAATGCGTTTATCGGCTCGCTTTCCAATGCTTTAAAAAGAAGTTTTATCCCATCCCAGCCTAAGTGTCTGACGGGAGAGCCGCGGGTTTTGCTCGAGTCGCTTGCGGCCGTTTTGGACAAAGAACAGAAATACAGCCTTATTTCAGTCATGCTCGGTCTGCAATGCGACCACTTTGTCACCCGGGCCGAAGTTGTGGGTATTATCCCGGAAAGGCTTGAGGAAGAGCTTGAAAAGTGTTGACAACGGAGTCTGTATGAAGGTATTGATAGTCGATGACAATGAGCTTACGCGCTGTACAGTCAAGTCCCTGCTGGAAGAGTTGGGACATGAGGTGGTCGGGGAAGCCGGGGATTCTGTGGAAGCCGCCCGTTGTTTCACCGAATTAAAGCCAGAGGTGGTGTTTTTAGACCTCCTTTTGCCGGGTAAGTCCGGGGTGGAGATACTTAAGGAATTGCGCGAAATAGACCCGAAACCCAAAATAATCATTCTCACCGCTGTGGATCAGGAGGAAATAGACCGGATGCTTGCCGACAAGGGCGCCGACGCCATAATGCGCAAACCTTTCTCTTTTGAAGAGTTAGAGAATTTAATGACAAAAATCTCCGATGAACGCTAACCGCATCCTTGAGAACATCACAGTCGCAAGCCTTGAAAAATGCGTGGGAAGGCTCTCAAAAGTATCCGCCGGCCGTTGGAGCCTGGCGGATGTAAGCGTGTCACGCGGCGTTTTAAGCGATATGTCGTTTGAACGCCGCTCGGGAGAGAGCGGGGCAGCCGTGTATTTCGAAATTTCCGGAGACTGCCCTTTTACCGCCATGATAATTTTTCAGGCCGCGGATATAAAGCCTATTTCGAAGTGTTTCCTCGGTTTTGCTTTCAAAGGTCTGGCGGATGCTAACCAGTCCGCTCAGTTGCTGATCTCGGAACTTGGCAATATCATACTCAATTCATTTATCGGCTCGCTTTCCAACGCTTTAAAACGAAGCTTTATACCGTCCGCGCCTAAGTGCCTGACTGGAGAGCCGCGTTTTTTACTTGAGGCTCTTGCTGCATTTCTGGGCAAAGAACAGAAATACAGCCTTGTTTCTGTCATGCTTGACCTGCAATGCGACCACATTGTCACCCGGGCCGAAGTTGTTGGTATTATACCGGAAAAACTTGAAGCGGAGCTTAAAAAATCCGTCGGGGACGGCGAAAAAATATGATAAAAAAGACAGTTTCTTTCGTGGGTTTTTTTCTTTTGTTCTCCATGTCAGTGTCCGCGCAGGTGCGGGTAGCGGCTGTTTCCTGGGAAGCTTCATCTCCGCAAGCCAAAACTTGGACGCCGTTTATGCCCATAACAGGGCTTAAGCTTCAGACACATAAAAAAATGACGGATAAGCTGCGCGCGATCTTTACTGTGCGCAACTCTTCCATGTCCGCGGTGGAAGGCATTGTGCTGCGCTACTCCCTGCGGCTTCGCCTGATAAAAGCCGGAGACAACCTGGAAAACGGGGTTTGGAGCGTTCCTTTCCGCGTGGAAGAACTGCGTCTTGCCAAGGTGGGCGCCGGGGAGTCACGGCAGGTGCGCGCCACGCGTTTTGAACTGAACGGACAGATAAAAAAATTGGTGGGAGCTGGCTTTTGGTTTGATGCCCTGAAGCTGGAAGTAATGGTCGACCCGCGCTATGGCGATGGCCTATCCGGCATAGTACAGGAGTCTGTCATTGCGGTAACAACGGTAAAGAACTAGATGCTTGATCTTAAATTTCTGCGTTCAAATCCCGAAAAAGCCAGAGCCGCCCTTAAAGACAGGGGCGGGCGCTATCTTCCGGCGCTTGAGAAGGTACTTGAAGCCGACACTCTGTGGCGCGGCCTGCTTGCCGAAACTGAAGATCTGCGTTCAAAGCGCAATGAAGTTTCAAAAAAAATACAGGAGTTTAAAATAGCCAAAAAAGAGGCTGAGGCCGCGCTTGCAATGGCTGAGGCTAATTCCGTTAAAGAAACAATAAAGGAAAAAGAAACCCGGCTGTCCTCCATTGAAAAAGAGTTAAATGCCATGCTTTTAGGAGTGCCGAACCTCCCGCATGAAAGTGTGGCCAGGGGCGCGGGGCCGGAAGATAATAAAGAGGTGTTCGCGGACTTGTCAAGCCGGCGCGAGTTTTCCTTCAAGCCGCTTGATCATCACTCCATTGGAGAGAGACTTGGAATAATTGATTTTGAAACCGCCACCAGGCTTTCCGGCGCGCGTTTCGCGCTATTGAGGGGAGCGGGCGCCCGCCTTGAGCGTGCCATAATCTCGCTGATGCTGGACACCCATACCCTTGAGCATGGCTACACCGAAATTTTCCCGCCCTTTCTTGTGAATGCGGAAACCATGACCGGCACCGGCCAATTGCCCAAGTTTGAAGAAGAGCTTTATAAAATAGCGTCCGAGCCGCCGATGTATCTTATTCCCACGGCGGAGGTGCCGTTGACCAATATGCACAGGGGCGACATTCTTAAAGAAGCAGAACTGCCAAAGCGCTTTACCGCTTATACAGCCTGTTTCAGGCAGGAGGCCGGCTCTTACGGCAAGGACACCCGCGGGCTGATACGCAACCACCAGTTTAATAAAGTGGAACTGGTATGGCTGACAAAACCGGAAGAGTCCATGGCGGCCCTGGAGACTCTCCGTTCCGACGCTGAAAAGATACTTAAACTTCTTAAGATCCCTTACCGTGTTCTTGAGCTCTGCACCGGAGACATGGGGTTTTCCTCGGCTAAAACCTATGACCTTGAGGTCTGGATGCCGGGCGAAAATAGTTTCAGGGAAATTTCCTCCTGTTCCAACTGCCTGGATTTCCAGGCGCGGCGTATGGACATCCGTTTTAAGCGCGACGGCGCGGGAAAAACGGAATTTGTGCATACTCTGAACGGTTCGGGTCTGGCCGTGGGCCGCACTTTTGCGGCCATACTTGAAAATTACCAGCGGGAGGACGGCTCGGTTATCGTGCCGGAAGTCCTGCGCAAATATATGGGGAGCGATATTATAACATTATGAAAAAGCTTCTGTTTGGTCCACTCCTGCTAGTAAGTGTCAGCGGTTTTGCGGCCCCTCATGTTGCTGAGCCGATGCCGCCGGAATTGCGCGAACTTTCAAAAAAAGGCATAGACGCCATTTACTCTGTGGATATTGAAACCGCGCGCGTTAATTTTGAAGAAGCGCTGAAAAAATTCCCGGAGAACCCGTTTCCCCATTTTGGCGTGGCCATTACCAAATGGGCCTCGCTTGAATACCTGGAAGATGAGTCTGACCCCAAACTTGACAAGGAATATTCGGAGTTGACCGAGCAGGCCATAGATGTTGCGAGCAAGTGGCTTAAAAAACATCCGGGCGATGCCAGCGCGCATATGTGCCTTGGCGGTATGTACGGTCTTCGAGCGCGGCTGGCCGTGCTGCAGCATCGCTGGATAAAAGCGTATTTCGACGGCAAGAAGGCCATTTCCCACACGCGCAAGGCCCTTAAGATAGAACCTGAGCTTTATGACGCCTACCTTGGTCTTGGGATGTACGAATACTACGCCGGGACGCTTCCCGGTGCTATAAAGCTTCTGGCCAAACTTTTAGTGAACGGCGACGCCAATAAAGGCTTGGAATATCTGAATATTTGCAGGGAAAAAGGCTATTTTAACGCGCTGGGCGCTAAGCTCCTGCTTATTGAGATATATACGGAAACGGGCGGTAAATTCGCGAATCCGGAACTGGCCGTTAAATGGTCGCGGGAACTGACCGCCGCCTTCCCGATGATACCGCAGATGCAGTTTGTGGAGATAGTTTCGCTTTTTGAGGATAAAAAGTACGACGAATCGCGCGCGCAGTCGCTTGATTACCTGAAATTGATAAATGAAAGCCATCCCAGGTACCGCAAGCGCTATCTTCCGCGCGTGCTTACCGCCATAGGAACGACCTGGCTGGTGGAGAAAAATTACGATCTGGCCGGGGAATACTTCGCCAAAGCTGTTGCCACCATTAAAAACGATCCGACGGTCCATCCGGCGCGCTGGGCCGTATGGGCCATAGTGCGGCTTGGAAATGTATATGACCTTAAAGGCGAACGCGCCAAGGCCGTGGAATTATACAAAGAGGCTAAATCCTATGATGACGACTGGGGATTTGCCGAGGCTATTGGCAAGTATCTTAAAAAACCTTTCATTGCCGCGGAGTTGCCGGGCACTCTTCCGCCGCCGTAAGCAGAGATTACACAGATTTCAGAAACATGATTACACAGATTGCTCATGCGACGTACAATTCTAATCAACTGCTGTTAATCTGTGTAATCGTAGTTGGTAATCCGTGTAATCATGGGTCTGCTGACTTTTTCAGCAGACCCTAATTATGGAACTATCCACAATAATATTTTTGGTTTTGGCAATAATCGCCTGGGGCGCGGGGGCTTTTTTTGACAAGATGACGCTCAAATATATGGACGCCTCCGGAGCGTTTTATATCAGAGTGCTTTTCCAGTTGATCCTTTTTGTCCCTTTCCTGCTGTGGAAATATTTACCGACGCGCCAAGCGCTGGCATCGGCGGGCAGGCTGGCCTCCATTTTTGTGCTTTCAAGCGTATTGGTCACCATGGGCGGGGTATTTTTCTATTTAAAGGCGATGAGCGGGGGCGAAGCCTCAAAAATAGTGCCACTAAGTTCCACCTACCCGTTCATCACATTCGCGCTCGCGTTCATTTTCCTTGGGGAGAATTTTACCTTAAATAAATTCATAGGCACCATGCTGATCTCCGGCGGAATCTATTTTATTTCAAAATGAGGCGGCCTGCGGCGGCGGGAAGGAACTCGTGGAGCGGGTGTGCCGCACTTTATCTGTTTTGACCGCTCTTTTTTGTAATTATTCCTTTGCGCGTATAACCAGATGCGCCGGTTATTTTTACGTTCACAAAATCCCCGGCTTTAAGCGCCGTTACCTGTGACTTGTTTGTGATCTCCACCTTCCCGTCAATATCCGGCGCGTCGCGGTAGGTTCGGCCGAAGATATGGGAATCCATCAGAACCTTAAACGACTTTCCTTTAAGACCGGCATTGATGTCGTCTATCACCGTGCTTTGTGTGCTTATCAGAGAGTCAAAGCGGTCGGTCTTAAGCTTGTCGGCTACTTGCCCGGGAAAAGAGGCGGCCGGGGTGCCGTTCTCCCGCGAATATTTAAATACGCCCAGGTTGTCAAACCGGGTTTCCCTGGTAAACTTTTCAAGCCTGGCGAAATCTTTATCCGTTTCGCCGGGAAATCCGACAATGAAATTGGTGCGCAGAGCGATGTCGGGCGCCAAAGCGCGGATTTCGCTGATTTTGCGCCTTATGGAGCGCTCGGAGGACCTCCGGTTCATCCTTTTAAGTATGGCGTCTGAGATATGCTGCAGCGGCATGTCCAGGTAATGGCATATATTGCTGTGGTCGCGCATTAAGGCCAAAGTGTTTTTTGTCAGCCGCTCGGGATAAACATACATTAATCTAAGCCACTCAATACCTTCCGTTTTGACTAGGCTTCTCAGAAGTTCAAACAGTTTCGGCCTGCCGTACAGGTCCGCGCCGTAGGAAGTGGTGTCCTGGGCGATAAGCGAGATTTCTTTAGCGCCGCTTGAAACCAGTTTTCTGGCTTCTTCGAGAACGGCTTCTATCGGTTTTGAGCGGAAGCGCCCGCGTATGGAAGGTATCAGGCAGTAAGCGCAGTGGTTGTCGCAGCCGTCGGCTATTTTAAGGTAGGCGCTGTGCGGGGCGGTAAGGCGGGCCTTGAAAATGGGGGAATATAGTTTTGCGTCATGGGGGGGAAGGCGGGATTCTTTCTCCCTTATGGCCGGAACAACTTTGTTCAACGCGTTTATGCCCACCACGGCGTCAAGTCCGGGGAAACGCTTTAGAATACCGCCCTTCAGGCGCTCAACAAGGCAGCCCGCGGCTACCACGGCTTTCAGCTTCCCCCGCTTTTTAAGCGATAAAAAACGCTCAAGCTCCATCTCGGATTCGCGTACCGCGGAGCTTAAAAAAGCGCAGGTATTTACAAGCGCGATGTCGGCGTTATCCTCGTTGCGGGTCAGCTCGTAGCCGGCGGCCAGCAGTTCCCCGGCCATCACTTCCGCGTCGGTGAGATTTTTCGGGCAGCCAAGGCTGATAATAAAGACTTTTTCCATAAAAATTTTTGCGGCAAAAATTAGTTTTATCCGAAAATTGCGGCAATTTTCGGATTAGTGCTTCTCCATGCGTTTGATGATGTAATAGGTAAGCAGGCCCACCGTAGCCATAGTTATCACGAATACCAGAAAGGCGAGCCGTGGGTTTGTGATGCCGGTAAGCGTGCAAAGTTCGGACATCCCGCCCACGCCCGCGAAAAAGCTCGGTACCGCCACGGCTATAACCACGGCATTCAGGTTTTTCATCATCACATTCAGGTTATTGCTTACTATTGAGGCTCTGGCGTCCATAAGGCCGGCGAGAATACTTGAATAAATTTCAGCCTGACGCATACATTGGTTGTTTTCTATTATTATGTCGTCTAAAAACTCAATGCTGCGCTGTGAAAATTCTATTTTTTCCGCGTTATGTTTAAGCCGGTCTATCACATAGGCGTTTGAGTTTGTGGCGTTAAGGTAATAGACCAGGCTTTTTTCCAGGGTGAACAGGTTAAGTAAATTCTTGTTCTCCATGGAGGAGTTTATTTTATGCTCCAGTTCGTCGGCTATCATGTTGATGATCTTGAGGTGCTCCATGAAATGGAAAATAGAGTTGAAAATAAGTTTCAGGAACACTTCCCGTATGCCGGCGACATGCTTGAAATATTTGCCGGAGAACATGTTTATGTCCTCCGAGAGCGCAAGAAGGAGTTTGTCTTTGAACAGGAACAAGCCCATGGAGGAAACTTTGAACAGAAAATGGTCTTTTGAGGAATAGTTCTTGGGCCGTTTTAAGATCATCTCCAGATGGTCAGGCTCAAATTCCAGGCGGGAGGGTTCTTCCGGATCAAAAGCCGAAGACAGATTATGCTCGTCCAGCCTGAAATTTTCCAGCAGCCATTTTTTTTCGTCGTCAGTGGGGTTGATAATAACCAAAACCGGAGAGGCTTCGGTTTCCGATAAAACCAACTGGTCGTTTTCAAACTTATATTTTTTTATCATAGGCTGGACAGAATCACTTTTTTACCGGTTTTAATGTGGCTTTTAGTTTGGCGGCAGCGGCCTTTCCGATTTCTGAGAGGTTCTCAACCACCGTCACCCCCGCCGTTTTAAGCGCTTCCACTTTAGAGGCGTGGGTGCCCGCGTTTCCCTCAACTATGGCGCCCGCGTGGCCCATGCGGCGCCCCGGGGGGGCGGTTTTTCCCGCCACAAAAGAAAACACGGGTTTGGTCATGCATTCCTTGATATAACGCGCCGCGTCTTCTTCGGCCGAGCCGCCTATTTCTCCGATCATGACTACGGCCTTTGTCTGGCGGTCATGCTGAAAAAGTTTTAATGTGTCCACAAAATTCATGCCCTGCACGGGGTCGCCGCCTATGCCAACTACTGTGGATTGGCCCATTCCGTGGCAGGTAAGCTGCCAAACCGCCTCGTAGGTAAGCGTGCCCGAGCGCGATACTATGCCGACCGCGCCTTTTTTGTGTATATAGCCGGGCATGATGCCCGCCTTGCATTCGCCGGGGGTGATAACGCCGGGACAGTTCGGCCCCACCAGTATTATATTTTTTCCTTCGGCGTTAAGCCTTTTGAGCCGGGTTTTAACTTTAACCATGTCCATTACTGGTATGCCTTCTGTTATACAGATGATAACCTGCATGCCTGCATCAGCCGCTTCAAGTATGGAGTCAGCGGCGTATGGCGGAGGCACAAAAATCAGCGAAACATTCGCGCCGGTTTGTTCCGCCGCTTCGCGCGCCGTGTTGAACACCGGAACGCCCAAATGTTCCGTCCCGCCCTTCCCGGGGGTAACGCCCGCAGTTATTTTTGAACCGTAATCAAGACATTGTCTGGCGTGAAACGAGCCCTGCGAGCCCGTAAGCCCGTGAACCGCGATTTTTGAGTCTTTGTTTAAAAGTATGGACATATATAAGTCTCCTGATATTAGATGCAAAGCGATTTAGAGGCACAGCAATTTAGAGGGGGGAAGGGGAACTCCTTAAACTTCATTCCCCGCTTTCTTGCATCCAAAACGCTTGGCGTTTATGTCTCCATCCTTACCTCTTTGCATCTGAATTGCTTTGCCTCTAGTTGCCCGCTGCCGCTTTCACCGCTTTCTGCGCGGCTTCCCAGAGCGAATTTGCCTGCTCTATCTTTATGCCTGATGTGGATAGTATTTCCCTGCCCCGCTCCACATTGGTGCCCTCAAGCCGCACAACAAGGGGTACGCCTATTTTTACCTTTTTTGAGGCCTCCACCACCCCGACGGCTATATTGTCGCATTTCATTATGCCGCCGAAAATGTTAATGAGTATCGCCTTTACCTTGGCGTCTTTCAGTATTATCTGGAAAGCTTTTGTTATCTGCTCCACTGTGGCGCCGCCGCCCACATCCAGGAAGTTTGCCGCATTGCCGCCGGCAAGTTTAACAGTATCAAGGGTTGCCATAGCGAGCCCGGCGCCGTTCACCATGCAGCCGATATCACCGTCAAGGCCGATATAATTTATGCCTATAGTCTTGGCCTCTTTCTCTATTTCCGAGGCCTCGTGGTCCGGCTTCGAGGTCAGTTCTTTATGCCGGAAAAGGGCGTTGTCGTCGGTGACTATTTTTGAGTCTATCACCACCAGTTTTCCGGTGCGGGTTATGGCAAGAGGGTTTATTTCAACTAAGTTCGCGTCCTGCTCAATAAACAACTTTACAAGCGACTTCGCTAGTTCCGTGAATTCGTGAAAAATTCCGGCCGGTATTTTAAGGTTAAAGGCTAGTTCGCGCGCCTGGAAATCCAAAAGGCCGCAATTCGGATCCACGGGCGTTTTAACTATCAGTTCGGGCCGGGTTTTGGCAAGCTCCTCTATGGACATCCCGCCCTCGGCCGAAGCGATAACCACGGGCGCGCCTTCTTTGCGGTCCAGCACCACTGAAAGATAAATTTCTCTACCTATGTCGGAGGCCTCCTCCACCAGCACTTCTTCCACTGTAAGCGCGCGCCCCTGGGTCTGGTGCGTTATAAGCTGCATCCCGATCATTTTCTGGGCCAGCTCCCGCGCTGTGTCTGCGGTGTTGGCTATTTTTACTCCGCCGGCCTTCCCGCGGCCTCCGGCCAGCACCTGGGCCTTTATCACCCAGGGACCCTGGCCGTCAAATTTCAGTTTTTCGGAGCTGTCGCCTATTTTAAGCACGCCTATCCTTTTTTGCATGGGCAGGCCGTACTTTTCAAAAATTTCTTTGCCTTCATATTCAAGCAGTTTCATTGATCCTCCATTAAAACGATCAGGCAGCCAGATGGTTTTTTTTAAAAGTAGTTTGCAGTTTATCCGGCTGTCTCGCAGTCTCGCTGCCCTGATGTCAGGCCGGGTTATCCACGGTTGATAATTCCTTTATATAATTTGTAGTATAAATTCAGGCGCCAAGTCCAGTTTTTTAAGCGACTTCCCCTAACGACGCTCTCAAAGAGGTGCAAAATGAATAAGTCCCCATCCAGAAAAGAGGTCAGAATAAACGAATTAAATTCAACAACTATACGTTTCGCCGGCGATTCCGGCGACGGCATACAGCTTGTGGGCCACCAGTTCGCCAACGCTACCGCTATAGCCGGTAACGACTTGAGCACTTCGCCGGATTATCCGTCCGAAGTCCGCTCACCGGCGGGCTCGCTTGGCGGGGTCAGCGGCTTTCAGTTGAGTTTTGGCGACGAATCGGTTATGACGCCCGGCACCAAACCTAATGTGCTAATAGTCATGAACCCCGCGGCGCTTGCCGTCAATATAAAGAACCTGGATAAAGGTTCCGTTATAATCGCCAATTCGGACGCGTTCGTCCCGGCCGCCCTTGAAAAGGCGGGGTATGCCGCTAATCCCCTGGAGGACGGTACGCTTTCCAACTACAGAGTTATGCCTATCCCGGTTAATACGCTCACGGAGAATACGCTTAAGGATTCCGGGCTTACCAAGTCGCAGATCTTGAAGTGCAAGAATTTTTATATGCTGGGTATAATGTATTGGATGTACGATCTGCCTATAGAACCTACCGTTAACTGGATAAAAACCAAGTTCAAGAAAACGCCGGAGTTGGCCAAAGCTAATCAGCAGGTTCTCGCTGCCGGCTATGCCTATTCCGAAGCCACGGAGATGTTCGACGCCAGGTTCCAGATAAAGAAAAGCCCGGTGGCTCCGGGCAAATACCGGAACCTTACCGGTAACGAGGCCGCCGCCTACGCGCTTATAACCGCGGCTAAGCTTCTTAAAAGGAAACTTTTCTATGGTTCCTACCCTATTACGCCGGCTTCTGAAATACTGCATACTCTTTCCAAACACAAGGCCAATGACGTGGTCGTCTTTCAGGCGGAAGACGAGATAGCGGCCGTCTGCGCTTCCATAGGCGCAGCGTTCGCCGGATGTCTGTCCTCCACCGGCACGAGCGGGCCCGGTCTCTCGCTTAAAACGGAAGCTGTAGGCCTGGCTGTCATCACGGAACTACCGCTAGTGATAGTGAATGTGCAGAGAGGCGGCCCCTCCACCGGCCTTCCGACAAAGACCGAGCAGTCGGACCTCCTGCAGTCCATTTACGGCCGGCACGGCGAGTCACCGCTGGTGGTGCTTGCAGCCTCAAGCCCTGCGGATTGCTTTACCACCACGCTAGAAGGCGCGCGGATAGCCGTAAAGTACATGACTCCGGTCATAGTTCTTTCCAACGCCTATCTCTCCAATGGCTCCGAGCCGTTCAGAATCCCCAAACTGAAAGAACTGCCCAAATTCGATGTTCCGAATCTGCCGGAACCGGAACAGTTCAAACCGTATATGAGGAACCCTGAAACCCTGGCCCGCCCCTGGGCATATGCAGGCCTTAAAGGTTATGAACACAGGATAGGCGGCCTGGAAAAGTCAGATGGCGCCGGCGCCGTCAGCCATGACCCGGAAAACCATGAGCTTATGTCCAAATTAAGGGCCGAGAAAGTGGCCAGAGTAGCGGCGGAAATACCGCCGACCAAAGTATACGGCGCGTCAGAGGGGGAGCTTCTGGTCGTAGGCTGGGGCTCCACTTTCGGCGCCATAACACAGGCGGTGAACGAGGCCAGGAAAATGGGCCTGCAGGTATCGTCAGCGCATGTCAAATACATGAATCCGCTTCCGCCGGACCTGGGGACCGTGATGCGCAGGTTCAGAAAGATCCTGGTGCCAGAGGAGAATTTCGGCCAGTTCAGGATGATGCTGCGCGCGGCTTACGCGTTGGAGCCCATCGGCCTCAATAAAGTCCAGGGCCAGGCGCTCAATTCGGACGAGGTGCTCGTAAAAATAAAAGAGATTCTAAGAGGTTCCTGATTACTCTACGGCAGTCACAATTCAGGAAGCTAGTAGTCAGAATTCAGGAGTCAAAAGTATTCTGAATTCTGACTACTAAATTCTGTCTACTTATAGCAGTAACGGAGGTTCCAATTATGGAAAACACAAAACTGACAGCCAGAGATTTCGCGCCCAGCCAGCCGGTAAAGTGGTGCCCCGGCTGCGGCGACTTCGCCATACTCGCCCAGGTCCATAAGACCATGGCCGCCATGGGCCTGCCGCATGAAAAATACGTTGTGGTTTCAGGCATCGGCTGTTCGAGCCGTTTTCCTTATTACGTGAACACCTACGGTGTCCATTCCATCCACGGCCGCGCTCCAGCTGTGGCGTCTGGCATAAAACTGTCCAATCCGGACCTTTCCGTGTGGGTCGTAACGGGCGACGGAGACGGTCTTTCCATAGGCGGAAACCATGTGCTGCATGCCATAAGAAGGAACATAGGCCTGAAAATACTGCTTTTCAACAACCGTATTTATGCGATGACCAAGGGGCAGGCCAGCCCCACTACTCAGCTGGGTATGAAGACCAAATCCTCTCCGATGGGGACCATAGACTACCCGTTCAACCCCGCGCGTTTCGCCGTGGGGCTTGACTGCACATTCGTCGCCCGCGGCTTGGACACGGATATGGCGCTTACAAGCCGTCTCCTTGAGCGGGCCGCGGGGCATAAAGGTACGGCGTTCGTGGAAATCTTCCAGAAATGTCTGCCCTTTTCCGATAAGGAATTTGACGACCTCAAAGATCCGCAGAAGAAAGACGACCTTACCATTAAAGTGGAACATGGCAAGCCGCTAATATTCGGCAAAAACAGGAACAAGGGCATAGTTTTCAGGAACTTCAGGTCGGAAATAGTGGAATTCGAGACCGGCGCCATACCGGCCGAGGTGGCTGTTTACGACGAGACCAATGCCGAGATGGCCTACCTTATAAGCGGATTTCAGGCCCCGGACTTCCCGATACCGTTCGGCGTGTTCAGGGCCTCGGAGAAGCCGTCATACGAGGAGCTTTATTATAACCAGGTTGCCGCCGTGGGCGATACAAAGGGCAATGAGCTTGAAACCCTGCTCTCCGGCCCCGACGCATGGGAAGTAAAATAAAATCCGCGAAGCGGATTTTATACAGTGAAACATTGCTGTTAATTCTGTTGCAGTTTCGTGTCCAGCGTACATAGGCGGGCCGTAAAGCAAGCAGGAAACAAAGCAATGTCATGTGCTATTTCACTAAGCTTCTCGCGCCGGCGGCAGGCAAAAAACATACGGAAACCGGCGATAACCAGTCTTGTGTCTAACGCAGATTCTGGAATAAGGAGACGTTGAGATTTTTCATGCGACCGACTAAGGAATATCTGAGACGCTGGTTTGAGGCGTTTTTCGTTTTTGGCGTCATATTTTTGGCCGGGCTCATACATTACCTGGTTCCCTATAAGGTGGCCTTTCTGAACTTTTATGCCATCCCGGTCCTGATGGCGGCCTACTATCTGGATATTCGTAAGACACTCTTGGGTGCGGTCGCTTGCATCATGCTGACATTCCTAAATGTTCGGCTGATGCCTGATTCCTTCCTGATATCTCCCGACAGCACAACGCTTTACATGAGCCTGTTCACCTGGGGTTGCTTCCTGCTCCTTTCGGCCATCCTGGTGGACACCTTAAAGCGGCAACTGCTTAGAGAAACGGACCACAGCAAGAACCTGGATCGCCAGATCGTCGAACTTATAAAGGAAGAAAAACGGAAGATGGAGCTGGTTTTTAAAAAAATGAAAGAAGGCGCCATACTTACCGACAAGGCCGGCGGGATTACAACGTTAAACAATTCCGCCCAGCTTTATCTTGAATATGAAAGGTATAATTTTACCGACATAAAAGCAGCGCTCCAGAACTTTTCCATCAAGCCCGGCCTTGAAACCATTATGCAGAGCGAACAAGCCGTGTGCCGTTTTGAGGTTTTCAGGGAAAGGCCGAAGAAGTTCTATCTGGATGGTGCGGCCATAAAGCTTTTCAAGGAAGACAAGGCCGGCGCTTCCATCCAGGAAGGCTGGCTTTGGGTGTTCTCTGATGTGACCGCGCAGCGCCTTGAGGAGTGCATGGCGAGGAATTTCCTATCGCTCATCTCGCACAAGTTGAAAACCCCGCTGGCAGTAATAAACGGCTACGCCCAGACATTAAGAAACGAGGCGCAGAACCAGGTTCTTCCGGAGATAATAACAAAGTCTACATCCACTATACTCGCGCAGAGTTTGAAATTGAAAGCCCTTGTGGAAATCCTGCTCGATTTCGTGACGATAGAGAATATGGATGAAACCACCCTGAACAAAACAAGTTTTGACGCCCTGGAACTTATAAACGAAACCGCGGCCCTGGTAAAGCGCAGCTTTAAGGATATGGAGGGGCTTACCTTTAAGACAGAAGTTGCGGAAAAAGTCTCAATAAACGCCGACCGGAATTTGATAAAAAACGCGCTTAAATGTCTTATAGAAAACGCCGTTAAATTTAATCCTTCCATGAAAAAACTGGTTGTCATATCCGTTCGGACAAGTGACGGCAATGTTCTGCTGTCGGTGGAAGACAATGGCCCGGGAATTCCTGGCGAAGAGCTGGAAAATATTTTTAATAAATTTTACCAGGTGGAGGCTTCGTTCACCGGCCAGGTTGAAGGCTGGGGGATCGGGCTTGCGCTTGTCAGGAAAACAGCTGAAATGCATAAGGGCCGCGTTTTTGTAAAGTCGCAGTTGCAGAAAGGTTCTGTTTTTACCCTGCTCCTTCCGCTGTCCATTCGCAGCGGGCTTAGCCATGATCCACTGCTGGATTCGGGCTATAATGTGAAATTTGGAGTGGGCTCCAAGCGTGTATAAGGGGTCAGGTCTTGATTCTTGACGAAACAAAGCAACATCCCCTGCAACAAAGTCCCCGGCGGAATTACCGCCTGGAGCTTTGTCGTTCTCTGCTAAACTATTCGCAGAGCCAGTGGTTCTTTTCAAATTTGTCCACCATTTTCAGTATATCGTTGTGCCAGTTGAAGAGCATTAGCTGATATACTCCTTTGTAGTCGTATATACCGGTAATGAGGTTCTCAACTTCGTTATGCAGAGCGGCTTTATCAAATTGCTTGCCGCAGGCCTGATTGCGAATTCTAAACGCCAGTGCAAGGGCTCCCGTGCGATGATATCCGCCCAGGCAGTGTATATATACCTTATTGCCCGCGTTGGTTTCCTCTACCAGACGGCGGAAAGCAGCCCTAAAGTTATCATTATCTGAAAAATCCTTCGGGAACGCGAAGATATCGTACTGGGCGCAAGCGAGCCCGTAGGCCTTGCACATATTCTGATCATCAGTATGCAGCCCCTGCAGGCTTATTACGGTTTTGACTCCCATCCTGGCAAGGTATTTATAGTCGGCTTCTTTCAGCAGTGAGGCACCGGTAAAAACCAGACCCTCCGGAATTCCACTCTCCCTAGTCTTCACCCACTCCGCAATCCTGAAATTTACGATCGGAGACTTTGCCCTGAACCGGGCTTCCAGATCAGCTTTAGAAAGAACAGCCGGCGTGGGTACGGCAACGTTCGCCTCAACACCCATATCTTTTGCCGAAGATTTGAGCTCGTTCAGCGCCTCGGCAGAGGCGTATGCGGTAAGCGAAACCAGAAGGGCGATACTGCTTAACAGTTTAGCTGACTTGTTCATATTCGGTTATCCTTTATTTCAGGGCTGTACTTGCCCTTACCTGAATATTTTATCAGCTTCGGGCAAACTGCGGGAGTGTCATAAGTCCCATTCTCCTGTAGTCTTTAGTCCGCTCCAAATTTCCCTTTCTGCCCGGATCTATAGTAAATATAAGGCCGATCATCGAGAGTTCCCATGCAAAAGTTACACTCTTATTTTCCATTACGGATTGTTTGGGAACAAAACGCCCCCCGGCGCGAACCGGGGGGCGTTTTGAAAGCGTTGCGCTATTATCTTGTTGCGTGAGATACGCCGTCCCTGTCCACCCACAGCACCTGTCCATCCGGATTTATCTTGAAAGTGGCGGCATCCCGCGAAATCTGGCTGGAATTCTTATATAGCTCATCGCCAGTGCTCATCCAAGCCACATCACCGGTGTTGCCGCTTATTATAAAGGAGCGTACATTTCTGCCCAGTTGCTGGGCGTCCCTATACATATCGCCGCTGGTGTTCGACCAGGCGGCAATTCCTTTATATGACAGGCTGAACGAGTTGGCGTTGCGGCCTAATTCCTCCGTGTCTTTGTAAATATCACCGTCGGTAGCTTTCCAGACCACAACGCCGTTGTAAGGGGCGATAGCAAAAGTAGAGGCGTCGCGGCCCAAGGTCTCATCATTTTTGTGCATATCACCGTCAGATTCGCTCCAGGCTACAACAGAACTGAATGCGCTTATTCCATAAGTAAAAGAGGCATTGCGGCCAAGCTGGGTCTCGTTAAGATACATCTCGGAGCCCGTGGTAACCCACGCCACATCGCCCACGCAGTTAACTCTGAACGTAGAGGCATTGCGTCCTATTCTATCGCCGTTGCGGTAAATATCGCCGGACGGATCAATACTGACAGACGCTTCCTGGCAATTAGGCCAAACTACTCCATTTATCCGGCGAACCGTTTTAAGTGTGTTTCCGCTTATGGCCGTTTCCGGTATTGCCGGAATTGGAATAGAAACCTTCCTGGCTTCGTTGAGGTTTAATGCCCCGAATTCCTCAGCGCAATAAGCGATCTGCGCTGAAAATATTACTGTGGCAACTAAAGTTAACAGTTTTTTCATATAATCTCCTTGTTTCCGGCTTGAAGCGCCTTACTTGCGCATCTGTCCCACTATAAAGTCCCAGCAGTACTGGTCTATATTTGGCCCGCCGCCATGCCCGGACTTGAAAGTCGCCGCCACGCCCCAGTTCAGTTCGTCCTTTTCAATTACATAATTGGCGCTGTAGTTGGAATCCCACTGCGGTCCTGAGAAGAACGCCAGTTCTATTCTCTTTATGTCACCCGCGAAACTTGCAGGAATAAAATCGTACATGCTCATTTCCGGGGTCATAAAACCTGTTCCATGCCATTCTTTGGGAAGGGTAACGATACGCTCCGTGGTTTTTGAATAACCGGAGTAGTATTCCAAGGCCGTCACTCTGACCACAGCCTGTATGCTGTCGCTGCCGCCGAGAATTCCACTGCGCTTGTAGGCGATCACGAGTTTGTTCATTATCCCGCTTGATACGAGGGCCACAACAGCCGGTCCCTTGGACACGACACGCGCGGTCTGATTGGTATAATCAGCGGGGTAATTTGAAGCCTTCGTAACCGAGACCGCGAACAGCATGACTGCAGCAACTGCGATGATTTTTTTCACTTGGATTCCCCTTTCACTTCCAATTTTTCCACTACTAGATTATATGAGTAAGAGAATTCCGGTAATAGAGGCGGAGGACCCGGTTTAAATATGTTTTTCAGCCCATACTGGTCTGGGCACTTTGGACCTGAAGTGTCGGAAATGAAAAAATTAATCCGAATTGGAACATGGTTGTAACACGGCGTAGGTTTTTTGCTTAAAACAATTAAAAAGCCCCGGGAAGCCGGGGCTTTTTAATTGGAGTTTACTTGATTCCTGCTTTTCAGGCGGCGGGTTTATCTTTATCCGAGCCGCCGGAAACCACTTTTATCGTACCGGCCATCAGGCTCGCTATAAAAGCGGCCAGCACATTAGATGAGCCGCCTTCGCCGGAGGCCCCCTGTACCAGCACATCCGGCGTTATTTTCACCTTGCTTTCCGAAACCCGCTTCATAACTTCTATAACCGCCAGCGGCGCCTGGCCTAGAGCCAGCGCCTGTTTTGTATAGGCCTGGGCGGTGGCGTCGCCCACGGCGCGAATCTTTTCGCCCTCCGCCTTGCCTACTGCGGCGATACCGCCGGCTATTCCTTCCTGTTCAAGCCGTGTGGATTGCCCGCGGCCTTCCGCTATGGTGATGGCCTGCTGTTTCTGCTGGGTCGCTATCTGCACGTCAATTTCAGCCTTCAGCCTTTCTTCTTGATGTATTTAATTTTCCGCAGAGCGGTGCCGGGGAAGTAGAATTCAAGTATTTCCAGGTAATTCTTATTGTATTTGCCTGCAAGTCCCGCCGCGCCCGACTGGCATAGCCCTATGCCGTGGCCCCACCCGCCTCCGTAAAACCAGTAGTTGCGTATCCTGCCGTCCCTGAAGCGGTTTATTTCTATTTCAAAAAGAGTGCTTTTAAGGGGGGCAAACCCGAGAAGGTTTCGTATGAGGTGTTCTTTGGTTACGGTTACCGTTTTTTTTGAGCCCACCAGCTTGATTGAATTAACATTGCCTGAGCGGCTGCGCCGCAGCGGTACAATTTCGCGCAGGTCGCCTATGGAGTAATCCCGCTTAACGCGGAAGTCCAGGTCTTTGTGCCTTATGATTTTCATCCAGCGGTATTCGGCAGCGCGTACCTTTCCGGGATAATTGCAATTGGCCTCGGGGTTGTCCGTAAGCCAAAGGTGAAACTTCCACGGTGACAGCGCGGTTTCGGAGGAAATATTTATCCCGCCGCCGGCTTTAAACCGGAAATTCATCTTTGGAAAATAAGAGGATGGCGGCGGGTTTACGCTGTCGGGGTGATCGTAGAGATATGACGAATCACCCCAGCCGCTGACCTCGCTGGAAGCCTGTATCCAGCCGCCGCAGTTTGAATGATAAAAGGTATAAGCGGGCTTGCCGCGATGAAGCAACAGCTCCCCTTCGGTGTCAAGCACCGCGCGGCTGGTTGAGTTGGCCTCATTCCCTCTGCCCTTGTAGGCCTGGCAGTGCTCTCCGTCGCAGATATGGTAGCCGTCGGCCTTGTGCGCGCCGCCGCGGGCGCGGCGTATTATGGCCTGGGTGCGGGCTATTACGGCCTGCGCTTTCAGGGATTCATAGGGCCATTGTGCCGCAACTTCGCTTGGCACGACTCCCATAAGATATTGTTCCATTTCAATAATATTCACCACTCCAAGGTCTTTACCTTGTATAGGGTAAATCTCTATGGCTCCCCGGTACTGGCGGTCCGAGTAGGCGAACCAGGGGTTTTTGCATTTTTTTGAACTCTCAAAAATAACAGAGCCGTTTTTTGCGTCTTTTGAGGCCAGAATAAGAGGTCCCTGAAAACGACCGTAGATCGTGCCGCTTGAGTCTTTCAATAGCGTGCGTTCTTCGGAGGATTCCACCGTCCACTCCTGGTCGGGTGGAATTTCGGCGTATAATTTGCCGCTTGTCTTGCCGGTTATAGTGAGCCCTTCAAAAGATTTGAATTTAAGAAAATCGTTCCTGCCCTGCTTCCCGGTTTTGCCTGTGCCGATTCCCACGCGCATCTTTACCGACTTTGACAGATTATTTATCACATCCATCGGCTCCATGGTAAGCGGACGGGTTATTTTAAACGGCGGCAGAATTTCTTCCGGCTGTTTTGTGAGCTTTCCTTCCAGAACTTTTATGGCCTTTGAGGCCACAGGGTGGCCCGGCGCGTAATCAAGAACCCTGCGGTAC
This sequence comes from Elusimicrobiota bacterium, assembly GCA_003450815.1. GTDB lineage: Bacteria > Elusimicrobiota > Elusimicrobia > Elusimicrobiales > UBA9959 > UBA9634. Next base: position 25,029 of record DMES01000047.1, read on the forward strand.
TGGTTCCAGGCCTCATTGAATTTCCCGTCTCTGGCATAAATGCCGGCCAGCGGCAGGCGGGCTTCGGTAAAAGAGACGTCTTTTCGCAGGGCTTCTATCAAAGCGGTCTCGGCTTCCTTATACATCTTGAAATTCATATAGTTCCAGGCGATAATGTAGTCCACCCCGGCAAAATCCGGGCGCAGTTGTTTGTAGCGGTTAAGGAGTTCAACGGTTTTTTCCCTGTCGCCAAGATTTGAATAGACGCTGGCAAGTCCCAGTGTCGCCCGCTCGTGTTTCGGCGCTAGTTGGAGCGCTAGTTCAAAGGCTGCTTTGGCGGCGGTGTAATCCGCTAGATGGAACTTCAGCCAGCCGGTTTCCGCTTGGATGTCCGGGTTATTGCGGGCCAGAATGACCGCCATGTCCATGGTTTGCGCGGCAAGGCGGTATTTTCCGGCCTGGCGCCAGCACATGGCGGCGTTTAAAAGCGGCTCCGGGTTTGAGGGATCACGCGCGGCCATGCGCAGATATCCGGCTGTGGCCTTTGGCAATTCGCCCTGAAGGTAATAGGAGTAGGCGTTCGCCTGCGTGCCGTCCGGAGCCGCGGCAATGGCTTTGAGACAGATGCATGAAAAGATAAAGATAAAAATAGATATAAGGCGCATCGTATAAAATTTTATAATGATATCGTATGAAATTATTGTGGGCAGTGAATAGCGAAGTAGCGATTGGCAAATATCAAAAAGGGTTATGAAACAGGGACTAGTAAATAGAGAATAGCGGCGCAGGGGAGTAAAAATACAAAGTAATACTTTCCCTATTCGCTGTTCGCTAACCCCTATCCGCTTTCTTCTTATGACTGACGCTGAACTGATGGATGCTTTCGCGGATGGGGAAAGCGACGCCTTGGGAGAGATCATTTCCCGCTACAAAACCCCGCTTTTTAATTATCTTCTGCGAATAACCGGAAATGCGGATGTGGCGGAGGACCTGTTCCAGGATGTGTTTGTTAAGATTGTGCGGTCACCAAAGGCATACGGGGAGCGGTTTAAATTTTCCGCTTGGTTGTTTACCGTGGCGCATCATGCGGCTATGGACTATTTTAGGCGCGGTTCTGCGCAAAAGACGGTTGCGCTTGATGGAGATGCGGAAAACCAGGGGCTAGCAGAACGCCTGGTTTCGGGTGAGCCGGGGCCAGATCAGGCGGTTCAAAACCTTGAACTAAAACGCCGTATTGAAAAGGCCTTGGCGCTTCTTTCCGGGGAACAGCGTGAGGTTTTTTACCTCAGGCATTATTCCGGCCTCTCTTTTAAGGAAATTGCGGTTTTGCTCAAAATACCCCTCGGAACTGCTTTAGCACGCATGTCCAGAGCCGCAGCCGTGTTAAGGAGGGAATTGGGGGACAAGGAGTTGAGCGCCTAGGAATTCAGAATTCAGTAGTCAGAATGAGGATGTACACGACGATAAAAACTCCCCATTCTGAATACTGACTCCTGACTTCTAAATTCCGCCTCTACGCAGCAATATGAAAGGACTGCAATAAAAAACATCGGTTTTACGTTATATGGTAAAGGGGCGCATATGACCTGTGAAGAGTCGGAAAAAACAATCCTGTATTTCTACGGAGAACTTGACGGCGCCGCTAAGGACTTGGCACGCAGCCATATAAGCGCCTGCTCTAGTTGCTCGGCTCAATTAGCTGTGCTTGCGGAGGCTTGTCGTTATCTTAAAGAGGCCAGGATGGAGCCTGGCTTATCCTTAACGGAAAAGACGCTGGAACTTGCCCTGAACGCGCGGCCGCGCGGATTTTTTGAGGTTCTTGCGTTTGACTGGAGGCAGACAATTGAGGCTGTGGCTTTTACTGTGATAGTGGCTGCGGGCTTTGCCTCCATGGAAAACAAGAACGCTGTATGGAAAAGCGATATAGAGAACAGGCTTGATGCGATGGAATACGGTATTTATCAGCTTCAGAGCGATAACACTTCAATGTGGCAGGCTGATTTTAACCATAGGTATTCCGATCTGGAATCCGGAATAACGAATGAAGCGAATTGGCAAGCGAATCTCACGAATAGCGGAGAGGAGGTATAGAAATCAAATCAGTAACAATGGAAAGATTGGAAATCACAACCATTCGTGGTATTAGTAATTTTATTCGTCTTATTCGCAACTGAAAAGGAGAAATTATGAATAGAAAACTTGTGTTTTTAACGATGGTTTCAGCTATGCTTGCAATCCCGGCGGTTTATGCGGCCGCCCAGGACAGACCTGAACCTGCGCCTGAAGGGATGGACGAGGTCTGGCAGAAACCGCCACATCCGGGCTCGGGCGGCGGCGACATGGAGATGAAAGGAAAAAATGGCCCCGGCATGAGGCTGAGGGGGGAGATTGGCGAAGGCAAACGTGGCATGGGGGCTGGGTTCGTCTCCGGGGAAGAGGCAATAATAATTATAAAGAAGCATGATCCCCAATTCGCCGCGCTGCTTGAGGATCTTAAGAATACCGCTCCCGCCAAATACAGGATGGCTATCGGTATGGCGGGTAAATTCCTGGTCATGGCAAAAATGGAAAATGATGAAAACCTGGCAAAAGACGCCGTCAGGGGCCTTTCACTTGAGTACGCAACCAGGGAACTGTCACGAAGTTATGAGAAAGCCGCCGACCAGGACAAGGCAAAAATAAAAGCCGATATAAAAGTCAAAACAGCCGAGCTCTTTGATCTAAGGCAGAAAGAGCAGTCAATGAGAATACAGCATATGGAAAAAGAGGTCGCCAAACTTAAGGCAAAGCTTGAAAGCAGAAAGAATAATAAGGCCAAGATAGTAGATCAGCGTGTTGAAGAGCTGACCGGAGAAGGCAGCGGCTGGTAACAGCAGGGTATAGGGTTTAGGGTAGAGGGGATAGGGCAGGGTAAAAGCAGCGCAGATAACAAAACGACCAAATTAAACCCCCGCAGTCTTTTAAAGACTGCGGGGGTTTAAAACTTTACCCTATACCCTATTTTAGCTTGGCCGCGTCTATCATGCCCGCGCCTTCTTCAGTCGGTTTTAGGCCCAAGCTCGAAGCTGATTTGGTCAAGGCTTCCCTGACCGCTGCCGGGTTTTTTGCTCCGGCGGATATAGCTAAAGCCGCCAGGCCCGCCATATGGGGAGAGGCCATGGAGGTACCGGACATAGTTGAGTATCTTCCGCCTTTGGAAGTGGAATAAATATCAACTCCGGGAGCTATAAAGGCGATCTCCGCTCCTCTTGAGGAGAAGGAGGCTATCTTGTTCCCTGAATCTGAGGCGGAAATTGCTATGGATTCAGGGTATTTGGCCGGGTAACCTACCGCGCCGGAATTGTTGCCGGCAGCGCATACTATGGTGACGCCGGCAATGCTTGCCGCAGTCACGGCTTTTGCCATAGCTTCCACCGAATCGGTGCCGCCCAGGCTCATATTTATTACATCCATCTTATTCTGTGCCGCCCATTCAATGCCGGAAACGACGTTGGAATATGTGCCGGAGCCGTTTTTGTCAAGCACTTTTACGGCGTAAAGCTTTACCCTTGGGGCTACCCCCACCACGCCTTTGGAGTCCCTGGCCGCGCCTATGGTGCCGGATACATGTGTGCCGTGGCCCTGATCGTCCAAGGGAGATGTTGTGGGGGCAATAGCGTTGTAACCGCCGGCGTAATTGGCTTTCAGGTCAGGATGGTTGTAATCCATCCCCGTGTCTATGACAGCGACCTTAACTCCCGCGCCTTCGGTAAAATTCCAGGCGCCGGACGCGTTTACGCGCTTAACGCCCCAGGGAATTTCCTTTTCGGCGGGATCCACAACCGGCTTGATATCTGAGAACACTGGGGCGTTCCAGCCTTCTCCGGTGCGTATCATGTCCATCGCCTGTTCCATGGTCGGCAGCTGTTTTTCCGTCATGGATACCGGGGCTTCTTCTATCCACTTGATGTATTTATCCTCGTCAATATGGGTTACGCCCGGCAGTGAGTAAATGCTGGCATCTTTGATGCTGTCTGGGAAAACAGCCACCAGGGCGTCTATTATGCTGAATTGCTTTGTGACCCTGCCGCCGATGTTTTCAATGCTTTTTACCATGGCGCCGCCGCGGTAGGCCGCTTCAAAACTTATGATTTTCTGCGAGGCTTGCGCATGTGCCGCTAACATCAGTAGTGCGCCGGTAAATATCAAGAGTGCTTTCTTCATTTCTCCTCCCGCCGCGAGTATTATTAACCCAAAAATTTTAATTGAATTTTTTGGGAAGGCTAAGGGCTTGAAGTTTACCGGGATACAAATAAATCTTCCCTGCTTCAGCCCTGCACCAACCCAAATATAGGACTTTTGGTTGATGAAAGTCAATCAAATCATCTTTTCCCTGTGTTTCCGCCTATATTCAGCCCGCCCAGCACTCCGGCTGTCTCTGGGTTATTCATGAGAGCGTTCGCAACATTGGGGTTGGCCATAAGCGTGGCTATCTGCGGATTAGCGGATAATATGTTATTTAAAGAGTCGGGGTTTTTCAGCATATCCTGCATCGCCGGGGAATTTATTATGGCGGAGGCAAGCGAGCTTGAGGCCACGGCGTTTATTACCTGCGGGTTCCCCAGCGCCGCTTTTACCACGCTGTTTCCCAAAAAGTTGTTTACTACGGTGGCGTTTGAAAGGTAATTTTGCAAGCCCTGCGCGCTGCCGAGCGCCGACTTTACCGTGCCCCGAGACATAAATCCTCCGACTACAAAAGAATTATTGAACAGGGCGCTGACAGCCTTTGGATTATTCATGGTTTGGCCCACCGCGTAGGTAAGATACCCCTTTGTAAAGCCGAAAGATTTTTGTTCCTGTTCTTTCATGGCATTTCGGGGCTGCGACGCCGCCTGTTGATAGCCGGCCGCTGTTTTGCGCTCCCGAGGTTTTGCGGCGGACCTCTGGTTTTTTGCGGGTTCCAGCGGTTTTGCGTCATCCGCTTCTTTCTGAGCGGAGTTGTTTTGCGGATCGGAAGCGTTACCAGTGCGGTAATGCAGCGAATAGCCGGTGTCTGCCAGCTCAGGAGTGTAAACAGTGGTGTTTTTTTTTATTTCTCCTTCAGAGGAGTTAAAAACAGTTTCTTCTTCTTTTGAAAGACCTACGTCTCCCGAATTTACCTTCATTGTCCATTTTAGCAGCGGTATGGCTATAAGAATGTAAACAGGCGTCAGATACAGCCATATTTTCCAACCTGATTTTTCTTTTTCCTGGTCCATTTCTTTATGTTCCCCCTGCCCTATAAAAGGTAACGGGAATCAGGTCGCTTAACAGGCGTAAGACTTTAAGGTCGGGATGTGAACCTGTTTCTGCGGCCTGTCGCCTGCAACCTTTCCTGATACGATAATAATATAACAATGAACTCCCTCCATGTCAATTGTATAGTTTGTGAACTGACCGGCATTGACGCGGCGGCCGGCGTTAAGGGCCCAGGTTGGGGCTTCTCACGCAAAATCTTAAAAAGGCAGTTGCCTTTTTGCTTTTTACTGCTTTACCAGTTTTAGCACCGGTATTTCAGCGGTGGCCAGCCAGCGCATTGGCGGACCCCAGGCGCCCGCTCCTGAAGTTACATAAAAAATGCTGTTTTTAAGCCGGTATAACCCGTAGAAATATCTGTAGAAGGCCTTTGTGAATATGTGGAAGGGGAAAATCTGACCATTATGTGTGTGGCCGGAAAGCACAAGGTAATTACCTGTTTCGGCCATCAGGCCGTAGTAAAGCGGCTGGTGGCACAGTATAACCGTAAATTTACCGGTCTTATGTTTTTCCAGCGTATTTTTTATATCCGTTTCAGAAAGGTTCTCGCTGTGAATGTCTCCAAGTCCTATAAGGCGCAGGTCTTTTAGGTCATAGGAATCGTTATGCAGTAATTTGATACCGAAAGCCTTGTAGCATTCCATGGATTTCTCAAGGCCGTAGTAATACTCGTGATTGCCCAGCGCGCCGAACAACCCCAGCCGGCTTTTTATTGCGGCGGTCAGTTTGCCCAGGTATTCCGGACAAGATAGTCCAGGGTCTATAAGGTCGCCGGTTATCAGTACTAAATCCGGAGCGGCTGTGTTTATCCTTTCCACTACTTCCATGAACTGGCGCAGTTTCCAGTCGGAATCTATGTGCGCGTCCGATATCTGCGCTATTTTAAAACCTTCAAGCGCGGGCGGCAGGTCTTTGACCGGCACGGTGATCTCTTTTATGACCGGCGTTTTAAATCCGCCATGGAAAGCCCATGCCAGTATAAAAAACAGCGCCGCAAGGGTCAATTGTTCTAGGTGGTCGTGTGAAATTAAACCTGGGGTGCGGCGCAGAGCCAGGCCCGCCAGATCGGAGCAGGCAAAAACAAAAGCCGCCACCATTATAACTCCCATCCAGGCGTAACCGGCCGTATAGAGAGGTTCCAGGGCGGGGCTGTGGTACTGTCGTTTCAGATACATTGTAAAAGGGGATAAAAAAGCTGCCAGCAGAAAGACGGCGCGAAGCCAGGTGGCGGCGGCCGGGCCTATAGAGAAACTTTTAACCACCCAGCGGGCGGCGTAGAAGTGCAGGCCGATGTAAGAAGTGACTAGCGCTATAAAAACAGGAAAAAAATGATGGTGTTTCATGCAAGCCCAGTAATTATATAATTTAAAGATGATTTTTAACTCCGTGGAAGCAACTCCCGACTCTGGATGACTCTTACTCCTTTGCGCGCCATATGGCTGAACGTCTGCATAAATTCTTTCATGCCAATACTTGGATTTCTCGCCGCAGGGAAAATTTCCCCGCCGCTTTTCGCGCTTTCAGGTTCTGCGATCGGGTTCGCGGCTTTTTTGCCGTGGGCCCTTAAAAACAAGGCTTTCCCCGTCTATTTTCGCCGTGATTTGTGGCCCCGACTGCTGGCAGTGGGTTTTTTCGGCAGCGCTCTGCCCATAGCCGCCTTGGTGCTGGCTCTCAACTATACCACTCCGGCCAATGCCGCTATCCTGGGCCAAGTGGAGGCGGTATATTCCGTCATCCTTTCACGCCTTATACTGAAAGAAAAAATTACGGTAAGCCAGCTTTGTGGCACCTCGCTGGTGCTGGCCGGTACCATGCTTATAGCCTTCAGGGAGCGCTTTACCCTGCGCTGGACCGGAGATCTTATCGTTCTCTCGGTGCCGCTGATGTACCAGATTTCGCATTTATTCAGCAAAAAACTGCCTAAAGAGCTTTCGCATGTGTTTGTGGCTTCGGCGCGAACGCTGTTCGCCACTCTAGGAATATTGCCGGTCTTCGCTTTGGGTTTTATAATGCCGGTGACCGGCTTTGAGCCCAGCCTTAAACTCGCAGCGATAGTGTTGTTCTGGGGGCTGGTGCTGACCGCCTTTAACAACATACTCTGGTATAAGGCCATACTTAATATGGACCTTTCAAAAGCCACGGCCATAGTGCTTTCCTATCCCGTGCTGACGGCTTTACTTTCCTCTGCTTTCGGTATAGAAAAAATAGAGGCCTATCAGATGACAGGCCTCCCGACTTCCGCAATGAGGCA
>DMES01000033.1 GCA_003450815.1 Elusimicrobiota bacterium
ACTTTTTCAGTGCCCCCTAATTAGCGAATAGCCGATCGCGCGGAAAAAGGGCTAAGTTATCTTAGCCCTTTTTTATGGGAAAATTGAGTTGCGAACAGCTGCCGCAGATTTGAAAGATATTTTATAAAACAACACAATGCACGGCGACTCCCACTACGACGAAAGCCAGGACCAGAAAGAAAAAATAAACTACAAGGCGACCTTCCGCATGCTTTCCGGCCTCATGCTGCCGGAAAAGCGAGGGTTTGCCGTCGCCGGAGTCTGGCTCATGTTCTCGTCGGCGCTGAACCTGCTCTCTCCGATAATCGCAAAATATATCATAGACAAAGCCATCCCTGCGAAAGATTACCGCCTAGTCATCCTTTCAGTCACAGCCCTTTTCCTCAATTTTCTGCTTTTCCTCGTATTCAACTATTCACTGCGCATGGGGCTTGTGCGCACCGGCCAGCAGATAATGACCACCCTTAAAAAAAATATGCTCCGCCATATGCTGAGCCTGGATCTTCCGTTCTACGCGAAATATCCAGTGGGACGGCTTATGGCCCGCGTCCAGTCGGACACAGCCAGCTTATATGAACTTTTCACCGAGACCTCCATCACCATCTTCCGCGATATACTGATGTTCTTTGTCACCTTCGGCATCTTGGCCTTCTTCAGCCTGAAGCTTACGCTGCTGCTTATGAGCGTGCTGCCTTTTGTTATGGTAGTCAGCATGATCTTCCTGCACAAAAGCTCCACCATGTTCGTGACGGTAAGAAAACTGGCGAGCGAAATATCAGGCTTCTTAAGCGAACATGTCAGCGCCATAGCGCTGCTGCAGGCTTACAACCGCGAAGCCATGACCGCTGGCAAACTGAACGCTGTAAATAAGCGGAAATTTAACGCCGAATTGAGCGCTGAAGTAATGTCTATATTTTTTTATATGGCCGTGATACTCCTCAGCCCCATCTCCTTAGCCATGATACTGGGAGCTGGCGGCGGCTGGGCGCTTCAGGGAACTATCAGCATAGGAACGCTGGTGATGTTCATTCTTTATGTGGACAAACTCTTTGAGCCGGTATTCCGCCTTTCGGAGCACATAAGCATTATACAGCGCTCCTTTTCGGCCGGCCACCGCATAGCCCGGATAATGGAACTGCGCCCCGCCATAACCGACACAGCGCATCCGCATTTCATCCATTCCATGCGCGAAAGCATAGAATTCCGCGATGTCTGGATGAAATACGGCCCGGAAGACCCCTGGGTGGTAAAAGGTATTTCCTTCACCCTGCGCAAAGGCAAAAGCCTAGCCATAGTGGGGGAAACCGGCGGAGGAAAAACAACCATAACCAACCTGCTTTTTAAATTCTACTCACCGCAGAAAGGACGGATACTGATAGACGGCACGGATATCTCCGAGATAAGCCTTAAATCGCTGCGCACCGCCATTGGCCTTGTGCAGCAGGATATCTATCTTTTTCCCGGCACGATAATGCAGAATCTCAAACTGATGGACGACACCGTTCCTGACGCGCTGGTGCACGACGCCATAAAGACCATAGGCCTTGACGCCTTCTTTAAGCATCACAGCCTGACCAAGCAGATAGTGGAAAAAGGCATGAACCTGTCTGCCGGCGAGAAACAGGTGATTTCTCTGGTGCGGGCAATGGTTCTTAACCAGGAGGTGCTTGCTCTGGATGAAGCCACCTCACATATAGATCCGTACACCGAGCGCCTGATTAACACCGCCATGCAGCGGCTTATCAAACATAAAACGATGATAGTTATAGCGCACAGACTTTCCACCATTAAGAACGCCGACGAGATAATATTGATATCCGAGGGAGAAGTAAAAGAGCGCGGCACGCATGAGGCACTGATGGCCCAGGAAGGGATTTACGCCAAGTTTTATAAATTACAGTTCGGAGACAATTAGGCTGTCCGCCTTAAGGCGGACGGGGGTTATGAGTTTTAAGTTTTGAGTTCACAGTTTCTTTGACTCATAACTCATAACTTCTAACCTAAAACTATTATTTATGCTTTTCACCCTTAAATGGCTTTTGCCTCACTGGAAGCGGCACCGGTACCGGATGTTCGCCATAATCGCGCTTGGTATGGTTAGCGCCGCGTTAAGCGCCCTTTACCCTTATGTCATCAAGCAGATAATCAACGGCCTCAGCGGAGGCATAACCCGGGAATTGCTGCAGCGCGACATCTATATCATCCTTGCGGTGGGCGTAGCTAACACGGTAATCAGCATAATCGCACAGTGGAACCGCGCCTACATGAACATGCGTTTTGAATGGGAATTCCGCCAACAGCTCTTTGAACATATACTGAAGCTGGACCAGGCCTTCTACCACCGCTATACAACCGGCGACCTTGTCACCCGCCTGGTGGACGATATTTCAAACAAGATATCCTGGTTTTCCTGCTCGGGAGTATTTCGCTTTATCCAGTCTCTGTTCACGCTTATCGGCGCTATCACTATGATGCTTCTGCTGAACCCGCTGCTGACACTTTGGGTGCTGGCGCCCGCCCCGCTGCTGCTTGCCACTTCAATAAAAACAGGAAAAAAACTGCACGAGCGCTACGATAAGCTTCAAAAGTCCATATCGGTTATATACGATTTTCTTGAAACCTGCTTTACCGCGATAAAGCTAATAAAAGCCAACGCCAAAGAGCCCGCCCAGGGAGTGTTTTTCTCCGCCAAGGCTGACGCGCAGAAGGATGCCGAAGTGTCAGTGGCAAGGCTGGATATTATTTTTTCTTATTTCTACCACTCCGCTAATTTTATTTCCATCTCAATGGTATTTCTTGCAGGGGGACTGATGGTGATAAGCGGCAGGGCGAGCCTCGGCGACCTTATAGCCTTTTATTTCTACGCGGGCATGATCATGATGCCTCTTATGGACATAAGCCAGTTCTTCGTGGCAGGCAACAGAGCAGGCGCCTCCATAAAGCGCGTGGACGAGTTGCTGCAGGCGAGATCCGCGGTGAGAAAGCCCTCAGCTTCCGCGCAAGCCCCTGCCCGCGTTGAAACAGTGGAATGCCGCGGCGTTTCGGTAACCACCGGCAAGAACGATGTTTATCTGCTTAAAGGGATAACCTTTGCGATGAAGCCCGGCCAGCTTATTTCTGTGGTCGGGAAGATAGGCTCCGGCAAAAGCAGCCTGCTCGCCATGCTGACCCGCTTCGCGGAGTTTTCTGGGGGAGAGATATGCGTAAACGGCACGGACATACGCAATTACGAGCCGGCGGCGGTAAGGGAGCGGATGGGGCTGGTGACGCAGGACCCTTTCATTATGACGGACACAGTTATTAACAACATAACGATGGGCCGGGAGAATGTCCCTGAAGGGGCGGTTGATACCGCGATACGGATCTCCCAGTTGAAGCACGATATTTCAAGGCTGCCTAAAGGTCTGGAAACTTCTGTGGGAACCAGGGGCTTCGCGCTCTCCGGCGGGCAGAAGCAGCGGGTGGCGGTAGCGCGGGCTCTGCTTATGCGGCCGGACCTTTTACTTTTGGATGACGCGACCAGCGCCATGGACGCGCAGACTGAGGACAATTTCTGGCGCGATTTCCGTAAGGAAATGCCGGACGCTATCTGCCTTATTGTAACCCACCGTGTAAAGACAATAGAACATTCCAACCTTATTCTGACACTGGATGAGGGTCGCCTTGCGGAGAAAGGCACTCACACCGAGTTAATGGCATTAAACGGCCTCTACCGTCAGATCTACGAACGCCGCAAATTGGAAGAAGAGCTTTCCCGGGGTCTTGAATCTTGACTTAAAATGTCAATTATTGGAATATGTTTTCAGGAGAAATATGCTTTATGAAACGCTTAATTATCATTTTGCTCATTATTATTTTACCGTGCCTTGCCAGCGCCGGAGACATTGAGCGCTTTGCCTTGTCTTCGCAACTGGTAAATATTAACTTTGCCGCGCTCCCGCCACTGCCAGGAATGCCTCTCCCGAAAAGCGAGCCGGCCGGCCGCGCAAATGAAGGTTCGTCACCTGAGTGGATAAAAGCCGTAAAAGAGGCATATTTTTCCACACCGCAGGGATGCCTGCCGCCGGCAGAAGAGAATGAACTCCCCGCGGCGGCGATTCAGCAGATTCAATGGGATTGGAATGCAACCGCATATCCATCCAAAGCTTACAAAATGATGGTTGAGAACCGGCCTGCTTTTGTCATAGAAAACGACAATTCCTACGGACTGTTCGTGAATATCTTCGATGAGAACGGAGTAAATGTAGCCTACGGCGGTTTTGACGAGAATTACGACTTCTACTGGCTTATCTAGGGCCCCCGATATTACACGACCACATCCTTACAATACCAACCTCATTACCAAGTCATAAAGGTAGAGGAGAGGAAAGAAAATCAGAGTAGTGAAAATAATGGACTGGGAAACCAGATCAGCGTCAAAGTCAAATTCTTTCGCTATAACAAAATTCAGCACCGCCACCGGCATACACGCCTCCAGATACCCCACCTGCGCGGCTCCGCCTTTAAAACCCAGAAGCCAGGCTGTCAGCAGATAAAACAAAGGCAGCACGAACAGTTTCAGGCCGGCGATAAGAGAAAGCTTCCGGAAATTGCCGGAGACGCGCTTGCCGTAAAGATTTAGCCCCATAGTAAAAAGCGCCAGCGGCAGGGTCGTCATGCCGATATATGAAAACGCCGACTTTATCAGCCCCGGAACCGGCACAGCGAACCACGATATAATCAGCCCCGACACAGAGGCCCAAAGAACGATATTATGCAAAACTATTCTTTTTAGGCTTGAAATACCCGGGCAACTTCCCTCGCATATCACATTGATCAGCAGAAAGCCCAGTGTAAATATAAAAACATTCTGGATAGAGCCCAGCACTGCGGCATAGCCGATGGCCCACTCGCCGAAGCGCATGGAGACAACAGGAAAGCCGAGATATACCGTGTTGCCTAGCACCGCCACTATCACGGCCGTCCGCGCAAGCCGCCAATCCAGCAAACGCGCCCGCCATAACCCGGTTATTACAGCCATCAACGCAATTATCGGGAGTGTGTTTACCAGCAGGAAATCAATGCCAAGCCCCTTAAGCGGCGTATCCACTATCTTCACAAAGGTCAGGGCCGGCAAAGCGGCGTAGTAAAGATACTGATTGAATGCATTTTCCGCAACTGCCGGGACCAGACGGTATTTTCGGAATAGCCAGCCGATTACGATTATGATGAAGAGGTCCGCTATGATGGAAGTCATAATTGTTAAAACTTAGGAGACAGAATACAGTAGTCAGAATTCAGAATGGCTGAACCTTTTTTTATAACCGGCATCCGTATTCTGGCTTCTGAATTATGACTTCTGGCTACTGACTACTTACACTAGTTTGATGATACTTATCTCATAAACAGCAGCACCATCACCTGCGCTGAAATTATGCGCAGTATCATTACCAGCGGATAAACTGTGGCATACGACATAGCTGACAGATTTGAGGAAGCCATGGCGTTGGCAAACGCCAAAGCGGGGGGATCGGTCATGGAACCGGCCAATGCGCCGCAAAGCGACATGTAGTTAAGTTTATACCTGGCCTTGGCGAATATGCCTATAATAAGTATAGGCAGCACCGTGAGCGCGAAAGCGAGTCCCATTATTATAAGGCCGTTGCCATTCACAATAGTTTCCATAAACTTTCCGCCGGCTTTTAATCCGACGCAGGATAAAAACATAACAATGCCCAGTTCCCGCAACATCAGGTTCGCGGCGGGCGGCATATACCAGTTGAGGGGGCCTATGGTCTGCGCGTAACTTAAAACTATGGCTATTATAAGCGGTCCGCCGGCGAGGCCCAGTTTTACCGGAGTCGCAAGTCCCGGTATTGAAATCGGTATGGACCCCAGTAAAACTCCCAGGGCTATCCCTATGAAAGCCGGCACCAGTTGCGGATGGTTCAGATCTTTCGGGGAATTTCCGAGCATAGCGGAGGCCTTCTTCACCGAAGCCTCTTCGCCCACTATAACCAGGTTATCCGCCAATTGCAGCACATACTTATCTGAAACTATAAACTCCACATCGGCGCGGGCCGCGCGGGTGGCCACCACATTATACTGAGACGCCAGTTTTACTTCTTCCAGAGTGCGGCCTATCACTTCTTTGCGGGTCACTATAACGCGGGAATTTATTATGCGGCTGGGCAGTTCTTTAAGGTCCATATCGCTTTTGGAGCCCACCACAAGCATAAACTTGTTAACATGCTCTTCGCTGCCCACAACCAGCGCCACATCGCCTACATGAATAACGGTGTCGTCATGCGCTATGGACATCTGCCCGTCGTGATAAACGCGTGAAATAATCACCCCAAGTTCATCAATGGCTGGAATATCTTTAATTTTAATGCCTTCAAGATTTTTGTTTTCCACTTTTATGTTCGTATTGGTCAAACCGGCCCCTGTCTTCTCGGAAGGTGAATACTGCATGTCTGCCAGGGCTTCGGCGCGGAAAATACGCTTGATGACTATCATGGTCAGTATGACTCCCAATATGGCGCCGGGGTAGGCAAGCGCGTAGCCCACAGACGCGCTGTTGACCGCCTCAGTGTTCATGGCGCTAAGGGTTTGCTGGGCCGCGGCCAGCGAAGGCGTATTGGTAACCGCGCCGGCATACATGCCTACCGCCGTGGGGATATCTATACCGCAGAATTTACTTATAAAAAGGGTTATGGCCACGCCGCCAAGCACAACAGAGGAGGCAAGCAGGTTCAGCCGTATGCCTTCCTTGCGCAAAGAGGAGAAAAAGCCCGGCCCCACCTGTGTGCCGATGGAATACACAAAAAGTATCAGGCCGAAGTCGCGCAGAAATTCCAGGGTATCGTGATTGATCTCAATTCCGAAATGCCCAAAGAAAATACCTGAAAACAAAACCCCCGCTATGCCGAGGTTTATCCCGGCGATCTTAATATTGCCGAGGGCCAGCCCAGCCGCCGAAACTACCATTACGGCAAAAACAGACCAGGCCACTGACTGAGGCGAAAAAAGCATATACAAAAATTCCATGATATTCTCCGTTGCGGGAAGAAATACTATCAAGACCAATTTTATCAAAATACGCGAGGGACTTCGCCGCCGCTACAGGCGGCCTTTAACATTTCACAAGGTATACGGTATAATTTCCTTAATACCGATTTCAGAAAGGTGACAAACATGGAATATTCAAGGATTCTATTTTTTTTCTTTTTGCTTTCCACGCTTACACCTTTTTTAGACGCGGAAGATATTAAATCCCGGGATATCGGCATATATTTTGGGGGAGGCATCGGGTCTGCTTCAGTAAAAAAACTGCCGCCAGTAACTACCGGGGGGGGGACTCTGACCCCGGCCAATCCAAATTCGGATTGCGCATACGCTGGCGTAGGATTGCGCTACTTTATTTCAAAAAAATGGATGGCGGATGCCGCTATTATGCCCGCTCTCATCTACGGCTACAATTTCGCCGCCGATCCAGCCGGAGGCAAAGTTCATATTAACGGAATTATGATCAGGCTTTTGGCGGACCGGTTGTTTTTTCTTTCCGAAAAATTCAGCGCTCATGCGGGGGCGGGCGCTATGTCTATATCGGGCGTTAAAATATCCAAACCGGACAACGACGGAGCGGTGCGCCTTTCAGAAGATAATGATTCAAACATAATCCCTTTCGTGCGCTTAGGTCTGGAATGGAAAATACAACCCCTTTTAGGCTGGGCCGTATTCGGCTCATATAATTTAGCGCAAAACGATTATAAGTACTACTCACTCGCAGGCGGGAATAATACCAAAGTCCTGATTCGGCAATTCGCTTCCCCCAGATTAATGTTTGAGACCACTATGTCGTTTTATTTCGAATGAGTAAAAAGTAGACTGACACCTTTTTTTAGTATCATAAACACATGATTTCCAAAACCGAAAACCGCAATCCATGGCAATTTGTACCTACTATTTATTTTGCCGAGGGGCTGCCTTATGTGATAGTGAACTCAGTTTCCGTCATACTTTATAAAAACATGGGCGTTTCAAACGCCCAGATCGCTTTCTGGACCAGCTGGCTCTACCTTCCCTGGGTCATAAAAATGCTCTGGGGCCCCATGGTGGATATGTACGGCACACGCCGCAAGTGGACAGTTTACACCCAGCTTATTATGGCCATCTGCCTTGCGGTAACAGCCATCTCGCTTGGCACGCAGCATTTTTTCGCCATTTCCCTTGCCGCTTTCGCAGTGGCGGCCTTCATCTCGGCCACCCACGACATAGCCGTGGACGGCTTCTACATGCTCGCACTGACCAAGGAGGACCAGGCTTTCTTTGTGGGCATACGCTCCATGTTCTACCGCTTCGCCATGATCTTCGGCACCGGGTTCCTGGTTTATCGGGCCGGGCAGTTGCAGAAAACATTGTGCAGCGTACCGGATAGCTGGTCCATAATGCTTTTGGCCCCGGCTCTTATTTTCCTGGTACTTTTCGCCTATCACCGCTTTGTACTTCCCTATCCGCCGGAAGATATACCCAAGGCCAAAGCTGAGCCTTCCGCTATCCTGCGCTCTATATGCTCGCTTACCGCATACTTATTGGCGGCAGGCGCCTTGATATGGCTTTTTAGTTCGCTTTCAGGCCTCTGGCAAAAACTTGGGCTTGCCGTTGCTCTTACCGCCGCGCTGGTACTTATCTGCCGGAAATATCTGTTCCCTTATTTCCAGCGTAAAATGGCGGCCGAAGGGAGTTCTTTCAACGAAGCTTTTATCTCCTACTTCACACAGGACGGCATCGGCTATATAATCGCCTTCATTCTGTTTTACCGCTTCGCAGAGGCAATGCTTTTAAAGCTTACTTCGCCATTCCTGCTTGACGCGATTGAAAAAGGGGGGCTTGGCATTTCCACCTCCGAAGTGGGAATTATGTACGGAACCGCGGGCATGATAGCGCTGATAGCCGGAGGGCTGCTTGGCGGCTGGCTGATTTCACGCTACGGCTTTCGCAAATGCCTGTGGCCCATGGTTTTCGCCCTGCATGTGCCTGACGTGTTCTACCTTTACATGGCATACTCGCTGCCGGCAAAATGGATAGCTTATGTGCTGGTTTCAGCCGAACAGTTCGGCTACGGCGTGGGTTTAACAGCTTTCACAGTTTACCTGATGATGATCTGTAAAGGAAAATATAAAACCGCGCATTTCGCCATTTCCACCGGCATAATGGCTTTAGGAATGATGGTGCCGGGCATGATAAGCGGGAAAATTCAGGAAGCCTTGGGCTACAGGCACTTTTTCCTGGCGGTGTGCCTTCTCACCATACCGGGGATACTGGTTATTTTAAAACTTCCTATAAAGGAAGAAGAAGCCCCATCGCAAACCACAGCCTGAAACTTTTAGCAATAAAAGCCGCCCGCCTTCTAAAAAGGCGGGCGGCTTTTATTGCTATCAATCTTTAGGACTTTTAAAATTCAGTTTCAACTCAACTGAATTTTAAAAGTTATTCGCACTTTATAGCTTGCACCGGGCAATTAGCGGCAGCGGTTTTGGCAGATTCTTCCTTGCCAGCCGGGACATCGCCCTTCGAAATAGCTTTTTCGCCCTTCATCTCAAAAACTTCGGGGCAGTCGCTGGGGCAAAGGCCACAGCCAATGCATGTGTTTTCATCAATTATAGCTTTCATTTTAACCTCCGTTGACAATTCGCCTTACTCGCAACCAAAATCTTTTAACTATTATACCTAAAACCGCTAGAACAGGCAAAAGCAAGTCACAGGTCACAAGTTGCAAGTCACAAGTTTAAGGAGAGGGGAGTTGTTGAGGTCCCCCTCTGCTTCTTACTTCTTGCTTGTGCTCTTGTGACTTGTGACCTGTGACTACAAAAAGAGCTTCGCTCTTTTTGTTACCCGATGCGCTTTTCGGTAATCTTGTCAAAAAAATGCATGTTGGTGTAATTCAGGCAGAAGGGTACGGCGCTGCCGGGAGCCTGATTAAAGAACGCCTCAACCATGGCCACCAGACGGGTTTGACCGATCTTTAAATAGAGATTCTCTCTATGGCCCAGAAGTTCGCTCACTTCTAGTACCGCCTGAAGTTTTTCCGAGCAATGCTCTGACGCCTTGCCTCCCACCAGCACATCGTCGGGACGTACGCCAAGCACCACTTCGCGCCCGTCAACCGCCTCTGACTCGTGCAGCACAAAACCTGGCACGCCTATTGAAAGATCTTCGCTTTGAAAAACAGCCTTTCCATCAGCCATTGACAGGCGCCCGCTGATAAAATTCATAGTGGGGCTGCCTATGAAACCAGCCACAAACAAATTCGCCGGTTTTCTGTAAACCTCTATAGGGCTGCCCACCTGCTGGATAATGCCGCGGTTCATAACCACTATGCGGCCGGCGAGCGTCATGGCCTCAACCTGGTCGTGAGTGACATAAATGATGGTGGCGTTAAGGCGCTGATAAAGCTTGGCTATCTCCACGCGCATCTCTTCACGCAGTTTGGCGTCAAGGTTTGAAAGAGGCTCGTCAAACAGGAAGACCTTAGGCTTGCGCACAATGGCCCGGCCTATAGCCACCCGCTGGCGCTGCCCGCCCGAAAGCTGCTTGGGCATCCTGCCCAGCAGTTTGGTGAGCTGAAGTATATTCGCCGCCTCGGTAACGCGCTGGTCTATTTCGGCCTTCGGGGCCTTGCGCAGACGCAGAGCGAAACTCATGTTCTCGGCCACTGTCATATGGGGATAAAGGGCGTAATCCTGGAAGACCATGGCTATCTGACGCTTGCTGGGGTGCATATTGTTGACCAGGACGTTGTCTATATATATCTCGCCGGAGGTTATTTCTTCAAGGCCGGCCAGCATCCGCAAAAGCGTGGTCTTGCCGCAGCCCGACGGCCCGACGATAACCACAAATTCGTGGTCGCGGATTTCCGCATCCACGCCGTTCAAAATCACATTCTCATTAAATTTTTTAGTTACTTTGGAAAATCTTACTTCAGCCATAAGTTAACCTCTTGTACAAGGTAATTCTATCGAAAGTCACAAGTTGCAGTCACAAGCATTTAAGGTTTTATCTAACTTACAAGTTTTCTATTCTGGCTTGTAACTTGTGTCCTGTGACATGTGACAACAAAAAAGCTTCGCTTTTTTGTTTACCCCTTAACGCTTCCGAGCGTCAGCCCTGATATCAGCCACTTGGATGAATACAGGAACACCATGAGCACTGGTATAGTGACAAGCATGGAACCCGCGGCAAACATGCCCCATTGGGTTATATACTGGCCCTGAAGTTCAAAAAGGCCAAGGGTCCAGGTGTACTGTTTAGAGCTGAAAAGCACTACTCGCGCCACCAGGTATTCATTCCAGGCGGTGGTGAAATTAAAAAGAAAAGCGATGCTCAAGGCCGGCGTGGAAAGCGGCAGAATTATGCGGTAGAACGCCCCCAATTGGCTGGTCCCGTCAACTAGGGCCGCCTCTTCCAGCGAGCGGGGGATGGTATCGTAATAGCCTTTTAGTATCCAGATGCTGAAAGGCAGCGACGACACGGAGTAGGCGATTATCATGCCCAGATAGGTGTTCATCAGGCCGAGCTTCATAATCATCAGGAACAAAGGCAGGATGAGCATACCGGCGGGTATCATTTGCGTTGAAAGCAGCAGTATCATGCCGCCCTTCTTTCCGCCGAATTTAAACCTGGAGAAGGCATAGGCCGCGGTGGAGGCCAGGCTTACCCCTATAAACGAGGTGGCCACGGTGATAAGGAGCGAATTCCAGAGCCAGCGCAGAAACAGTGTCTCTTTCAGCAGCCTGACATAAGCGGCAAAAGTAGCGCCGGCTGGTATCAGCGAGAGGTCGGTGGAGATCAGTTTGTCGCCTGGCCGGATGGAAACCGACAGAATGCGCAGGAGGGGATAGACGCAGATAACGACAAAGGTGATAATCGCCAGGTGAATAAGCAGGTACTTAAATAGTTTTTTTTGCTTGTATATTTCTTTGTCATTCATAAAACTATCTCTCTTCCTTCGCCGCGTCAAAAGACTTGAGGTAGAAAACAGAGATAAAAAACAGTATCGCAAAGATTACTATCGCGAACGCCGCCGAATAACTATAGCGGTTGTAGGTAAAAGCCGCCTTGTACAGCGCCGAAACAAGTATGTCGGCCTGTTCGGTGCCGCCCGACTGGCCGGTGACCAGATAAATGACATTTATATTGTTAAAGGTCCACACCGTGCCGAGCGTAACGGCCGGCATCAGCACCGGCTTGATAAGCGGTATGGTAATATAGCGCAGCTTCTGCAGATAAGAGGCTCCATCTATATCGGCGGCGTCATAGTATGAACTGGAGATAGACTGTAATCCGCCCAGAATTACCACCATCATAAACGGGATTCCCAGCCAGATATTGATAAGCGTACAGGTAGCAAGGGGGTAATTGCTCAGCCACTGTACCGGCCCGATTCCCAGGCTGGCCAGAATCGGATAAGCGGCCGCAAGCTTTACAAGCATAATATTGATGAACCCATACTGCGAATGGAATTCCCCGCGCATAGCCAGCACCGCAACCACCTGCGGCATGGCCCATGGGATGACCAGCAGCGTTCTGTAAAAGCCCTTAAAACGGATACTATTATTAAGAAGCAGCGCCAGCGCGAACCCGCCGGTAACATGGAAGAACACATTTATAAAAGTCCACCAGAGCGTACGTCCCAGAAGCGCCCAGAAGGTTACTTCGGACAGCGGAGAGGTGGTAAAAACATTCACATACTGCCGCAAACCCACAAAAGGCAGGACCCCGGTGTTCTTCCATTGCATTATAGTCGTCAGCTTCAGGTCATGGAAAGAAAGATATATCTCAAAAATGAAAGGATAGACCAGCAGGAGAGCCAGACCAATAAAAGCGGGGGCAAGCAGAAGATAGGCTAGTTGGTTCCGGCCCTTAACGATATGCCGGAAAAACAGCGTTATCAGCGCTTCCGAGCCCAGGAACCACAGCAGCGGCCGGAACGGGTCAGCGGCCAACCCCAAGGCGCGGCAAAACGCAACAGCCGCCAGCGGAAAACCGATAAGCGCGACGGGAAAGAACCATCGGCGGTCATAAAATTTGAAATGATAATAGAAGTATCCTTCTATAAGCGCAATGCCAGTAAGCACTATAAGCGCAAACCAAAGAACTTCATATATCGAGTAAAGAATATCCATAAAAGCCAGGTCTTGTGACTTGTGTCTTGTGACAACAAAAAAGCTTCGCTTTTTTGTTTATCTATTCATCTCCGAAATCTTCTGCGCCGCGTTTTCCTGCATCTTCCGGGCCGCGTCCTCAACGCTCAGCTTCCTCGAGGTGGCTAGTCCCAGGTAATTTCTGGCCGAATCCCAGATGGCGCGCATTTCAGTGGCCATAGACATGGGCCGGCCTTTTGAGATCTGCTCCATGGATACCCGCGAAACCTCGCTGCCGGTTATCTCAGGCGACTTTGAAGCCTCCGCGAGCGAAGGCAGGCGCTGAAGCTCTTTAAACTGCTTTATCTGGTTATCGCGGTTGGTGTAAAATTCCATAAGCCGCCGTACTATCCCCAGCTTTTCCGGCTTTATCCCGGAACTTATCATGAAATACTTGCCGCTGACCATAGGGGCGGGCCAGAGCCCCGTGGAGGAGACCTTCGGGATAAGCCCGAGTCCGAAATCCTTTTTAAAGTGCTGCTGGTAGCCTGAAATGGCCCAGTCGCCGTTAATAATGAAAGCGGTCTTGCCTTCCTTGAACAGCGAGTCCATGCAGTTGTAATCGCACTCCGGCGGGGCGTATTTCTTGTTGAATTTGAGATCCAGGTAGAAGTTGATGGCGGAACGCATGGAGGGAGTATCCAGCGTAGGGGTCTTGTTGTCTATGGGCCAGCCGCCGAAAGCCGCCAGCCAGGGCATAAGCCAGAAGGGCTCTCCCATGTCAAAAGCCATGCAGAAGTCCAGTTTATAGGCCCTGGCATCCGTGGCGCAAAACTTAAAAAGCTCGTCGGTATCTTTGGGGGCGGTTTTAGCATACTTCTTGTTGAAAAACATCATCAGGTGGTTGCCGTTTGAAACAGGCACACCCCAGATCTTGCCGTCAAGGGTAATGGCCTGCATCACGGCCTTGTTGTATTTGGAAGTGTCTATCAGGCCATCCACCGGACGGATAAAACCTGAAACGGCAAAAAGACCGGCTGTATCGGAAGGACACATGATAAGGTCCGGCGCCACTCCCGCTAGAGAGGCCGCCTGAAACTGTGAGCGCAGATCTTCTGTCTGATAATGGGTCCGTACTACCTGGATGGCCTTATTTTCAGGGAGATTCTTAAAAGCGGCCAGTACGGAATCTATATAAGGGGCGACCTGCGCGTCTTCCTGCTCCCAAAGTATTATGGTAGAGGCGTCAAGGGGAGATTTCGGCCTTGCACAGGAGCACAAAGCCACAATAACCGACGATAAAGCAAGCGCGGCGGAAAAGAATTTTTTTTTCACAAGTCCCCAAACTCTGGTCTTTAAAAAGTATAGCGTGGTTAGGGGCTGGAGGTTAGAGAAGAAGGTGTAGAAATAAGAAACTCCTTAACCCATGACCCTAACCACTCTACCCTATACGCTACCCTCAATCCTTTGAAACATGCGTAATGGCCGCAAGCAACGCCACCAGTACGGAAAGCTTTAAAGCCGTCCACCAGGAAATTTTTTCCGCCACAAGGCCTGCTGCCACGGCCCCGGGAAATAAGCCCGGCACTGTCCACATCCAGAACCATTTTATAAGGAAAATGCCCAGAATAAAAATACCAACGACCCAAAGAATAACAGTGGGAATTCCCAAAAAAACAAGATTGCGGAGCCTCATAATGAAATTCTAACAAATAAACAGTCTGCGGCAACAGGGGAATAAAATGCGGCTCTTTAAGTATAATTGTATAGGCAGAATAGATGAAAATGAAAAAATCCGACTCCAGCATGAAAGTTTTCTGGGAACGGAAAGCCGGTCATTATCCGCTTCCCTTTGACAGGAAAACCGCCGCGCGCACCGCGCGCATAGTGCGGCTGCTTGAAAGCATGGGAGTGGATTTTCACAGCCGATCACTTCTTGACATCGGCTGCGGCACCGGCATTTACGGCCTTTTTCTTGCCGGCAGGGCCTCAAGGGTTTTGGGCGTTGATTCATCTCAAACTATGCTGCGCAAATTCCGGTCCCAGGCCGAAGCCGGAAGGCTGAAACACGCCGTATGCCAGAACGCCACCTGGAGGAATTTCAGGCTGAAGCCGGGGGAACCCCGCTTTGATATCGCGCTTGCCTCCATGAGCATGGCCGTGCGAAGCAGGGCCGATATATTGCGCATGGAAAAAGCAGCCGGGGAATACTGCGTTTATATAGGCTGGGCCGGTAAAAGAGACAATACCTTCATGGAGCGTATTTTCACGGCGCACGGGCTCGCCTACGCCGCTCCCGAAGGCGGGGGGAAAATTGTAAAAATCCTCAAAAGACTAAAGAGAAAGGCAAAGATAAAGTTTACGGCCGATAGTTGGGTGCAGCGCAGTACTTATAAAGAGGCCCTAACAGGCGCCATAGCCCACCTTAAGCTCAATAATGTCCCGGTCAGGCGGGAATGGCTTGAGAAATTCATAAAAGCAGAAGTTCGCAAAGGTCACGTTGCGCACAAAACGCTGGCCAGAAAAGTTCTGATAGTCTGGAAGCCGCCGGAGGGAAGTAAACGGTTCAGAGATTACAGTGAGGGAGAGTAAATACCCGGTAGACAGAATTCAGAAGTCAGAATTTAGAATGCAGGAAATTCCTTATCTCTGTTGTCCTAATTCTGACTCGTGAATTCTAACTTCTGGCTTCCGGCGCCGTTACATAATTCAGCCAAGCACCGCTTCCAGGCGCTCAATTTCCTCTGGCGTACCAAGCGCAACCAACACATCGCCTTGCCTTATCTTCCGTGAAGGGAGCGGATTTATTTCATACTCCCCGCCAGCTCCGCTTTTAACCGCAACCACCAGGGCGCCCGCCTTGTCCGCGCCTTTGAAAGCGTCAAGTGTTTTGCCGGCGGCGTCAGCGCCGACGGAAATATCCTCAAAGCGGCAATTGGCGCTTTTACCGCGCATCATTGAATCCAGGAACTGCACGGTGGCGGGACGCGTCATTTCCGAAACCATGCGCAACCCCCCTATATGGGACGGGCTCACCACAATATCGGCTCCGCTGCGCGCCAGTTTTTCCTGCATCTTATGGTCATTTTCATTCTGCACGGTCACAATTTTTATGCCCTGGGCGATTCCCCTGGCGGTAAGCGCTATGAAAGCGTTATCCTTATCATTTTTCAGCGCGCAAAAAATACCCCTTGCTTTTGAAACGGAACATTTAGCCATGGCCTCGTCAGTGGAGGCATCGCCGGCCACAGTGCAATAACCGGCCTCCATGAACTTCTTGACTTCCTCATCTTTGAGAACTACCAGCACAAAAGGCCGGTCCGTCTTTCGCAGTTCCTCGCAGATACTTATCCCCGCATGCGTAGCGCCGCAAACAATGTAATGGTCTTTAATGTTTTCCAGCCTGTTTTGCATTTTTAGTCTCCTGAAAACATCTTTCAATTCGCCCTCTATGAGAAGCGCTGTGATGCTTGAAAAGATATACGTCATCGTGCCTATGCCGCCCAGGATAAGAAAGATCGTAAATATTCTGCCGGTCTGGGACAGCGGATGAACCTCGCCGTAACCTATAGTCGCCAGTGTTATCACCGTCATGTACAAACTGTCAAGGAAGTCCCACTTCTCAATCAGGGCGTAGCCGGTTACACCCGCGGTGAAAAGTATCAGCAGGGCGCCGAAGGTGGTAAATATCCGTTGTTTTATATCTTTCATTAAAAATTTTTGCCGCAAAAATTTTTACCAACTGGCAACGCCGCTATCTTTTCCAATCCCGGGTTTTTTCCGCATTCCTTTTCGAAAGCCTTATCGCGCATGGCATTACGATAGCCTGTGTCCTGGAAGCTGTATCGGAACTTTGTGTGTACATCATAGTTTCCATTGAGCAGGCCGGCCGCGTCCTCCACAAACACTCTTTCTTCATCCGTGGGAATAACAAAAACCTTCACCTGTGAGCTATCTGCCGAAATAAGGGTTTCGGCGTTCCTGGTTTTTGAAGATGCATTTTTGTTTTCGTCAAGGCATATACCGAGCGCCTCAAGGCCGGAAAGCGCTTTTGCCCTAGTGAGGACGCCCTTTTCTCCGACGCCAGCCGTAAAAACCACCGCGTCTATGCCGCCCACAGCGGCCGAGTAGGCGCCGATATATTTTTTTACCCGGTAGGCCTCAATTTCCATGGCTAGCGCCGCGCGCGCGTCGCCTTTTTCGGCCGCCAGCTCAACATCACGCCTGTCGGTGAACTTGCCTGTAACGCCCAGAATGCCCGATTTTTTGTTCAGGATTGAATCCATCTCACGCGCCTTCAAGCCTTCCTTGTCCATCACAAAAAGCCCTATTGCGGGGTCATGGTCTCCGGCGCGGGTCCCCATTACCAGTCCCTCAAGCGGGGTGAAACCCATACTGGTATCGTATGAAAGTCCGTTTTTCACGGCGTTCACCGAAGCCCCGTTGCCTATGTGACAGATAACCAGATTCACGCTGAAAGGATCTTTGCCAAGCAGTACCGCCGCGCGCTTAGCCGTATAAAGGAAGGAGGTGCCATGAAAACCGTAGCGGCGTATGCCGTATTTTTCATACCACGAATAAGGCAGGGCGTAAACATAAGACGAGGCGGGCATGGTCTGATGCCAGGCCGTATCCATTATTGCCATGTGCGGAACGCCCGGCATAAGTTCGCGCGCCGCCTCAATGCCAAGTATATTCGGCGGATTATGCAGTGGAGCGAGAGCGGAAAGCTCACGGAAAACGGAAAGCACTTTGTCGTCAATCAAGACCGATTTTACGAATTTTTCGCCTCCGTGGACCACGCGGTGGCCTACGGCCGAAATGCCTTTCAGGTCCCTGATAACACCGTGAGAAGAGCCGGTAAGCGTGTCAATAACCAGCTTTATAGCCTCTTTATGGGAAGGGCAATCCTGTTTTATAATGATCTTTTCTTTATCCGGGACTTCATGAGCCACGAACGAATCGGCTATGCCCACCCTTTCCACCACTCCGGCCGCCAGCACCGTTTTGTTCTCCCAGTCAAAAAGAGAATATTTTACAGACGAACTTCCGCAATTAAGACAAAGTATTTTCATGATTTTTCCTTGGCAGTCTGATCTATACCGTCTGTTTATTATTTTACAAAATAAAGCGGCAAGCGTTTTTTTTGATATACTGAATTTATATTATGCGCAAAAGTGCGGTTTTCAAGTATATTCTGGTGATCGTGATAGCGTTGGCGGGGCTAGTACCTGTTTTTGATTATTTTCAGTCTATGGACGCCGCTGAGGTTATCCGCAAGCTTTCATCCCTGAGAATTTCACTTGAGCTTTACCGCTTAGACAAGGGGCGCCTGCCCGAAAGTTTTTCCGAAGTTACAACTAATGGAAATCTTGAAGCCTCACCCGTTCTTAAGCTAAAACGCCACTTTAAATCTTCCGCCGTAAAAAATGTGCCTTCTTTCACAATAACCGACTCCGGTTCCTGGGCCTATGTGAATAATTCAAAAAGCCCCTATTTTGGACTGGTATTCATTGACTGCGCCCACACCGACGAAAAAGATCGCTTCTGGAGCGAGTTTTAACAGCAGAGCATAGGGGGTAGGGTATAGGGTTTAGGATAAGGAGTTCCGTATTTTGCAACTCTGCCCTCTGCCCTCTACCCTACACCCTTTCTTATACTTCCAGCGCTTCCTCATAAAGGCGCAGCAGAAGGTTGCCGACAACCGGAAGCGACATATTGTTCACCACATAGTCAAAGGCCATTTTTGACATATTATGGCATTCCGGCGGATTCAGAATAAGAGTTTGTATCGCCTCTGAGTAGGACTCAATGCTTCGCGGTTCAACCAACAGGCTGTTCCGCTCGTGGACGGAGAAGTCGCTAAGACCCCTGAGACGCGGCAGAACGCAGGCCACCCCCGAAGCCTGAGCTTCAATAAGCGACATTGACAGGCCGTCGCGCCGGCTGGTTTTAACAAAAATATGAAGCATGGCCATCAGTTCCGGGATATCGTTACGCTCCCAGAGAATATCCACCTTGTGGCTGACTCCGAGTGACCGCGCCATATCACGTATCCGCTCGTCTTTAATCCCGACTATCAGGAAATTTGTGTCAGGAAGTTTAGCCAGCACTTCAATAGCCACTTTTAAAAAGAACTCCTGCTCTTTCAGCGTTTTATCCATGCTTATAGTGCCCACTTTGTAGGGGCGCTTGAGGAACATAGCCGGTCTTATGAGCATGGCGCTTTCCCAGCGCCCTAAATTGATGGCAGGCGGCACCATGAAAACTTTACGCTGGTCCACTCCGGCGCGCAGAAAATCCTCTTTCGCGGAATTGGAAGCGGCCACAAATTTATCAATATAAGGTTCAAAGCCGGCCAGTTTTTTAAAAACCTCAGGGTTGCCGAGTTTCAACTGTGTAATAAATATTTTGGAGGATGCCACCGCTTTTTTTAACAGAAGTACGGTGAGAGAATCCGGGTTGTAAAAATGAATTATGTCATAGCCCAGCCCTTCAAAAAAGCCCAGTCTGGACGCAAAGGTGAGCGGCGCCACCTCAAGACGCTGTTTCAGACACTCGGAGTAAAGCCTGGATTTTGCGGGGCACATCACCACAGCGTTATGGCCGATTTTCTTGAAATAAGCCGCCGTGTACATGGCCTGATAAGCCGTTATGTCAAACTCGTTGGAGTCACATATATTTAAAATATTCATTTATCGCCGCAATCCCTTCATTTTTCGCAGTTCTTCTTCAGCTTTACGCGTATAGAAAGGGTCCCTTGAGGTTTCAATCATATCGGTGTAGATCTCGGCGGCGGCGGCATAATTGCCCGCCTTCTTATTTAGAAAAGCGGCCAGCTGTTTAAGCATTACCGGGCAGTCGCGTTCGCGCACCAGCGGTGCGATGATCTGCGCCACCTTGCCGGGCTCGGAGGACTTGCTGTAACCTATTGCGGTAAGCATGATGAGGAACTTCCATTCGCGCGGCGTATTTACAAGAGCGTAGTTCAATAGATCAGTTGCCTCGTCAGGACGGTCCATATTGAACGCCAGCGAGCCCGCGGAATAAAGTATGGCGTTTTTGAAATAAGGGTCAAGGGCCGCTATGTGGCGGGATAAAGCCGTAAACTCAGGGTACTTCCCGGTTCCGAACCCCATACCGTGATGGCAATGACCGTGTTCCGCATCCTCTTTTTCCTCTACTCCGGCAATTTGTTCCTGTGTGCCGTAATACTGCATCAGCCTTATAAACCACAGGTCCGCGAAAAGCCTGCGCGCGCCCAAACTTAGCGCCAGCATATCCTCAAGCGCGCTATGCCTTACCTCGCGCAAAGCTGAAGGAGGGGGGAATGCCGAGGCCGGGCGGCCGGATGAAGAAAAAAAAAGCAACCCTGTAAAAACAGCCGCAGCCGCCGCGTAAAAACACTTTTTCATAGGAAGCTATACCCTTAAGCAAAAAACCAGTTCCGACTTAATTTTTCGGATGACATAGTACCTGTACACAGGCACAAGAACATCCGAAAATTGCGGCAATTTTCGGATTAGAATTCTTTCTTCTTAAAAAGCAGAACCGCCGCCCCGTAAGAGCCAAGCGCCCAGAGCGCGGCGTAAGCGAACTGGAACCAAACGCCGGGTGCCGCGGCCAAAGGCGCATCCCGCAGATTATAAAGCTGCAAATCGGGAATCAGCCAGGCTGCGCCTTTAAGCAGACGCCCGGAAAAACCGGCGGTTTTTTCAACAAGAAACCTGGCCTCAGGCGTGAAATGCCCGAGCGTCCAGATTATACCTGATATAACCATGGTGGAGACCGGAGAGGTTGAAAAAAGCGAAATGAAAAGCGCCAGCGAAGTTATTATAATGACCTTCAGCCAGATACATGCCAGTATATGGAAATACACGAGCCCCGGCGGAAAGCCGCGCAGGGCCATCAGGCTCAAGTGTATGGCGGCCATCACCGACAACATAAAGGCGCTGAGCAGATAAAGGCCGGACGCCTTGCCAAGCAGATAGGCGGGCCTTGAAACAGGCCTTGAGAAAACAAGGTAAATAGTCTTGGTTTCCACCTCGCGGGGTATTGCCATGGCCGCGTGAAAAAGCGCATAAGCCAGCGTCATCAGTTCCATCAGACCCAGTCCCAGGTCCGAGAGAACCCTGGCTTCCTCATCCACCGCCATTACGCCGACAAGCAGAGAGGCGTAAATGGCGCAGGCTGCAAAAACCGCAAAAATTGTGAAGAATCGGTTTTTGACGCTTTCCCTGAAAGTTTCAGCTGCCACAGAGCGCACGGTATCGAGACAGCCAGGGAATAGCGAATAGGGGGTAGGGAATAGTGCGGGGCAAGAAACAGACTTAAATATTTTTTTCAGACCATTCATAAATTTACTCTTTTTCAGCTCTTCGCTGCTCCCTCTACGCTAATCCCTAGCCCCTGATGTCACCGCCTCCACAAACAGCGCCTCAAGCCCGCCTGAGGTCATTTCCCATTCTTCTCTCTTAACCGCGCGGGCCTGCCGTCCGCGCACCATAATAATAACCCGATCGCATATTTTCTCAAGTTCGGAAATACTGTGGGAAGAGAGGAATATTGTCCTGCCTTCGGCCTGCAAGCGGGAAATAAGGGCGCGCATGTCATGAATGGCCAACGGGTCAAGCCCGCTCACTGGCTCATCAAGCACCAGCAGTTCCGGCGAATGCAGCACAGCCTGGGCAAGGCCCAGGCGCTGCAGCATCCCTTTTGAGAACTCAGAGATTTTTTTGGCCTTGTGCGGGACAAGCCCCACTTTTTCTATTACTGCAGGTAACGCGGCTTCAATTGCCCGGGGTGGCATCCCGGAAAGTCTGCCGTAATAGCGCAAAGCGGAGGCCGCTGTGACATGCGGTGAAAAATAGGGAAGCTCCGGCAGAAAGCCTATGCTGTTCTTCGCTTGCGGCTCACGAGGGTCCAGTCCAAAAACTGAAACTCCGCCGGTGGTGGGAAAAAGCAGGCCGGTGAGCAGTTTCATTACGGTAGTCTTGCCCGCGCCATTCAAACCCAGCAGCCCTAGTATCTCGCCTTTTTCGATATCAAGAGTAAAATCAGTCAAAGCGACAACCTGGGAGGAACTGCCAAGCCCGCGACGGCGGTATATTTTACCAACACCGTTAAAAGAAACTATCGTCATTTTATCGGGTTCTCGTCTTCAATTTTCTGCCGTTTCAACTCAGCCTCAATATCGCCAAGAGGGATTTCACCCTCTTTCAGAAAGGCGGTATGAAATTTTCTCAGGTCAAAGTATTCCCGTTCCGTATGCTTTGAATCCTTGCGCATTTTGAGAATTCTGTCCACTCCCATCACAAAGCTCAGCGACTGCGTGGGTGAAAGCGAAATACGCAAAACCTCGCCGCGCGCCTGGGCCTCGGAAAAATAAAGGTTCTCTCTGAAAAAATCTATCGCCTCGGCTTCAGTTATGTTTTGAAGATGAAGGGAGGCGTCCATATAGGCTCTCGCAGCTCTTAACGCGCTCACATAAACCCGCAGGAAGTGCGACCAGTAAGAGGAGTAATACCCCATCTCATCAGCTAAAAGTTCGGCATAGCAGGCCCAGCCATTTTCCACCATGGGCTGTCTGGAGATTTTCCGTATTTTGGAGGGGTTTAAATTCGACTGAAAACTAAGAAGATGGAGTCCCGGCATTATGGCATAGGCGCTTAAAAGCTCCATCTGCGGATAATTGAATCCCTCCTGAAGGATCTTCTCCCTGGCCGGCCCTGAAAGGCTTTCCGAGGGCAGCGAGACAAAAAGCTCGGAAATTCTGTTTATATCAAGGGAAAATGGCCCGCTATAATAGACATAGGGAAATACTGAAGAGGCAAATGCCGGCATGCGTTCTATGAGCAGGCGCTGTGTGGGAAATACCACAACCTTGTATTCGTCAAAATGCTGATAGGCCCGGTCCATTTCATCCTGAAAGACCTTAAGCACCATATTCTCCGGCGGGTGGTCCTTCGGTACTTTGTCAAGCACCGCTTTCCAGCCTTTTTCACGGGCGAGGATTGCGTCGATATTTTCAGCCGCTTTTTCCAGCTCCTTCATGGACTTTTTAAAAGACTTCTTTGCGTAGCGGTAAGCCGCGCCGGATGTAATATCCAGCGCGTGCCAGCGCTCAAGATAAAAACCGTAGGTGAGTTCGCCTGTCCTGAAATCTCCGTCGGAAGCCGGCAGTATGTCTTGTTGCAGGAAGTCGCTGTAGCGTTCAAGCGCTATTTTTACCTGCTCCAGTGTATCGTCAACCTTCGCTTTTAAAACCGGATCATAGCGCGTGTATCCGCGGAAAATGGGCACAAAATCCGAAATGCCGGCGATTGCGTCTTCTGTTTGCTTTATTGCCAGCTCCGTCCATATCAGAGGCGGGCGCGTAAGATTGCGCTGGGCCTGATCGAGGATAAGCGGCAGCTGGTTCAGGCGCGCAATGGCGTTTGCCGCCCGGGTGTTGTATGTGTCAAAGTCCTTGCCCATCAGCGAATAAACCGAGAAGAGCGGCTCCAGATAATACTGCGGCCTGAGCTGCATAACCTCAAGGTTTTCGCCTTCAAAAATATCCACCTCAAGCATCCGGTCAAGCAGGTTATAGTCAACGCGCAGGGCGGGATACATGGAATCTTTTTTTATTTCGTGGAGTTTATCGCGAAGTTTCCTGAAAGTCAGCAGCTCTTTATCAAGGCGCTCCTGCGTGCGCTCGGTAAGGGAAAAATCCGACCCGTGCAGGCCCATGCGGGTGGCCCGCTCCGGATCAAACATCTGTATAGTCGCCAAATACCGTTCAAAAACCTCATTCAGTCTTGCCTTTTCAAGGACTCCCTGTATTTCCTCTGTGGGCATCCTGTCCTCGTAGGCAAAAGCCTGAAAGGCCGGGAGAGAGAAAAGAAATATGAAAAGTATTTTTTTCATTCAACCATTCAGAGCTTCAGCCCTAGTGCCTGGCGGCTTTGCGGCGCACCGTTTTCTTCGGTTCCAGCGCCAAAGCAAGAACCTCTTCAATGGAAGAAACGGCGATAAGCTTCATCTTAGCGCGTATCTCCTCAGGTATCTCTTCCAAATCTTTCATATTTCCCTTCGGGAATAGCAGGGTAAAGATCTCGTCCCTGAAGGAGGCTATAACTTTTTCTTTCAGGCCGCCTATAGGAAGCACCCGGCCGCTGAGCGTGATCTCGCCTGTCATGGACAAGGCCTGTTTTACCGCCCTGCCCGACATTAGGCTTGCGAGCGCGGCGGCTATGGTAATGCCCGCCGAAGGTCCGTCTTTGGGAATAGCGCCCTCAGGGATATGCACATGAAAGTTGTGCGAAGTAACAAAAGAATCGGGGCCCAGCTCCTTTGAACGCACATAGGAAAAAGCAGCCTGGGCCGATTCCTTCATGATGTCGCCCAGTTTTCCGGTAAGGATAAGGTTCCCCTTGCCTGGCACGGCCACCGCCTCAACCGCGAGTATCTCGCCCCCGTTTTCCGTCCAGGCGAGCCCCGTAGCTATGCCGACCGCGTTATGGGAGGGCAATTCGTGTACGAATTTGGGGATGCCCAGGAAATCCCCAAGATTTTGCGGAGTCACGCTTACCAGGCTCAGCTTCTGTTCCACTACTTTTCTGGCCGCTCGCCGGGACATGGAGGCTATTTCCCGCTCAAGGTTGCGCACGCCGGCCTCTCTGGTGTAACCGCGTATTATGGCATCAAGGGTTTCGTCAGAAAGCTTCAGTGAATTTGCTTTCAGCCCGTGTTCCTTCGTCTGCTTTGGAAGAAGGAATTTATTAGCTATCTCTATTTTCTCGTTGTGGGTATAGCCGCTGAACTCAATTACTTCCATGCGGTCACGCAGGCTTACCGGTATGCCCCACAGGGTATTTGCCGTGGCGATAAACATCACCTTTGAAAGGTCGAACGGCACATCCAGAAAATGATCCAGGAACTCGGAATTCTGCTCCGGATCAAGAACCTCAAGCAGGGCAGCGGCGGGATCGCCGCGCCAATCCATGCCCATCTTGTCTATTTCGTCCATCAGAAAAACAGGATTGCGGCTTTTCGCTTTTTTAATACTCTGCACGATGCGGCCCGGCATGGAAGCCACATAGGTGCGGCGATGGCCGCGTATCTCCGCCTCATCGCGCACGCCGCCCAAAGACATGCGCACGAAATTCCTACCCATAGAGCGGGCGATAGAGCGGGCGATGGAGGTTTTTCCGACTCCGGGAGGGCCCACAAAACAGAGTATGGGGCCTTTCAGTTTCTGCGTAAGCTTGGTAACGGCCAGGTATTCAAGCACACGCTCCTTAGGTTTGGATAACCCAAAATGGTCCTCGTCCAGTATTTTTTTTGCCGCCCCAAGATCCAGAGAATCTTTTGTCTCCACAGTCCAGGGCAGATCCACAAGCCAGTCCAGATAAGTGCGGGAAACGGTGGACTCGGGCGAAAACGGCTGCATCCGCGAAAGCCGGTCAAGCTCTTTTTCCGCCGCAAGCTCAGCTTCTTTCGGCATTTTAGCGGCTTTCAGCTTTTTCCTTATTTCGTCCAGGTCCCTGGAAAAGTCGTCTTTCTGGTGCAATTCTTTCTGTATGGCCTTCAGCTGCTCATTGAGGTAGTATTCCTTCTGTGACTTGTCGATCTGAGTTTTTACACGGCTATGGATTTTGTGTTCTATATCCAGAATCTCCGTTTCCTTGGCCAGCAGCTTAATAATCTTTTCAAGGCGGTCCCTGGGATCTTCGGTTTCAAGCACTTCCTGCCGGTCCTGTATGTTAATTACGGAATTGGCGGCGATGGTATCGGCAAGCTTTGAGGGATCGTCAACCTGCTGCAGCAGTGCCATTGAGTCAAGGGTTATACGGGTACTGAGCTTCACATAAGTTTCAAAAATTTCCACCGCGTGGCGCATGAGGGCGGTAATTTCCGGGGATTTTTTCACCGACTCCTCAATGTATTCCACTTCCGCCATCAGGCAGTTTTTTTCCTTGTCGATCACAAGGCTTTTTACGCGCGCGCGCTTTTTACCCTCCAGAAAAACCCGCATGGTACCGTCAGGCATTTTTAATGACTGTGCCACCAAACTCACCACGCCATAGGGGTAAAGGTCCTCAAACGCCGGGTCGTTGATCTGCGGGTTTTTTTGCGCGAGAGAAAGGATGCATTTGCTTTCCCTCATGGCGGCTTCAACCGCTCCCACCGATTTCGGCCTGTCCACCGAAAGAGGGAGCGCCATATGCGGAAACATAACCACATCCCGTATGGCTATGGCGGGGATCAGGGAGGGATATGAAACGACATCTGTTGAATTTGCGGCCATGAGTTTAAATCTCCATTATTTCTTCTTAAATTCAAGCACCTCGTCTATAATTCCGTAAGCCTTTGCCTCTTCAGCCGACATATAACAGTTTCTCTCCATGTCGTCATGCACTCTTTTTTCGGTTTGCCCGGTATGCCTGGCAAGAATCTGGGTGAGACGCTTTTTATTTTCCTGCATTTCGCGGCTTTCTATTTCTATGTCGGTGGCCTGGCCGGAGATCCCTCCGCCCCAGATCAACGGCTGGTGTATCATTATGCGGGAATTGGGGAGCGCATAGCGCTTGCCCTTGGCGCCTGCCGCCAGCAGGACTGCGCCGAAAGACATGGCCATCCCCATACAGGTGGTGGAAATGGGGGCCTTGATAAAATGCATGGTGTCATAAACCGCGAGCCCAGCCGTAACCATGCCTCCGGGTGAATTAATATAAAGGTTGATATCTTTTTCATCATCTTCCATGTTCAGGTACAGCAGCTGGGCTATAAGGCTATTTGCGGAGGCGGTGGAAACTGCGCCTTCCGCATCGCCTATAAAAATCACACGATCTTTTAGGAGACGTGAAAAAATATCATAGCCTACCATGGCTCCCTGGTTCCATTTTTCAATAATTGTCGGGATTATCATAGTTTCTCCTTTATACAAGTCTCAAGTCACATGTCTCATGTCACAAGTTTCAAGCAAAATACCGGAAAAAAAACTAAAAACTTTCAATCAAATAATTTTCTTAATCCGGTTCAGGCTTGTGACCTGTGACTTGTGACATGCAACTGTCTCTTAGTGTACTTCTTCCTTTATAACAGCCTTTGACTTTACCATATCCATCGTCCTGTTTTCCACGATAGACGCAAGTATATACTCCCTGCGATTTTCAAAAAGCTCCCGGGCTTTGGCCTTCTCCGCTTCGGTGTTCAGGCTCGCCAGGGCCTTTTCCAGCTCCGCGTTTATTTCCGCGTCGCCGGCTTTTATGCTCTCTTTTCCGGCTATCTGGTGCAGAAGAAAAGTAAGGCTCAGGTTGCGCTCGGCTACGGGCTTGAGTTTTTCAAGAAATGCCTCTTCGCGCACACGCTCGTCATCGGGCGGCATCCTTTTTTTCATCAGCTCAAAAAGCTCATGCGCTTCCTGGCTTACTAAAGTGGGGGGGAGCTGCATCGGATTAGCCTTTATAAGGGCATCTTCAAGCTGTGAAAGAAGGTCTTTTTCGGTTTTTTCCAGTTCGGTTTTTTCCAGCAGTTTGCGCACATTGGCTTTCAGTTCTTCCATGCTTGAAACGCCCGCCTCTTTAAGGAAATCCCCGTCAATTTCCGGAACAACTTTCTCTTTTATTTCGGATACTTTGACATTAAAGCGCATCTTCTTCTCGCCAAAGGGCGCGTCAAACTCGCGCGTTTCTCCCTTTTTGGCGCCCAGCACCGCCTCCGCAAGTCCCGCTATGGTCTGGGGGCTTGCCATATCTATTATCTCACCCTTGACCTCACCGCCTTCCACTTTGACGCCGTTCTCAAAGGTCGCGTAATCGACTATCACGAAATCAGCTTTGCCAGCTCCCATGCCTTCGGGGACCGGCTTGAGATAGGCGTTATATTGCCTCACCTGCTCCAGGTATTTTTCCACATCGGTGTCGGTTACCTTGTGAACTTTGCGGGTTGCATTTATTTTATCGTAGCCGCGCGGCTCGATCTGCGGGTTACATTCGAACTGAATTTCAAAATAAAGCGTTTTATCGGGCTCATAGCTGAGATTCTTTATCAGCGGAGAAACCACGGGAGAAAGCTTGTTATTTTTAAGTATTTCAGGCACCGCCGACTTGGCCGCTATATCTATCACCTCGTCCTTCACCATGGCAGGGAACTGTCCTTTTATCATGGCGAACGGCACCTTGCCGACCCTGAACCCCGGCAGCGATACCACCGACTGCAGGCGGACCAGAGCCGCCTGGGTTGCTTCGCTCAAACGCTGTGAATCCACATTCACGGCGAAAGTGTGAACACATCCTTCCTGTTTTACTTTTTTAATCCTGTCGCCAAAACCCAAGGTAATATTCATTTGAAACCTCCAGTATTAGGACACAGGTTCACGGTTTAGCGGTATTAACGGTTCAACGGTTGAAAAAAGTTCAGCGGTTAAACAGAAAAAAACAACCATAAACCCTGAATTTTTAACTGTGAACCGCTGAACCGTGAACCTAGCAACCTATGTGCATTGACTTTATTCAGCTAAATGCCGAGACGGGGACTCGAACCCCGACGGGTTACCCCATACGGTCCTAAGCCGTACGCGTCTACCAGTTCCGCCATCTCGGCCCAAAGCAAGGGGACAGGGTTTAGGGTATTTAGGGTAAGGAGTTCCTTATTTCCGCAACTCTACCCTCGCAATTTAATTATGGGCCATACGGGATTCGAACCTGTAACCTTGCGCTTAAGAGGCGCCTGCTCTACCGTTGAGCTAATGGCCCATGTTTTCCATTTTACATAAATTCCAGCAAAATTCAAAATTTCTGCTTTTGATTTTTCTCTCTATAATTGCTAAATTTCTTTATACCGTCGCTAATTCCGGGCAGCCGCCAAAATGGAACTGCGGCCGGATGTTTGAACTCTTTTACTGGATCCATAACTATGCGTAAGCAGCGTTTGTTCTTTTTTTCCTGTGTTGTCTTTTTAGCTTCCGGCGTGCTTTCAGCGCAAGCTGAAGATTTGAAAAAGATTTACGATGATGCTTTGTCCCAATGGGCTGATGGCCGGCCGGAAGACGCGACTGAAGCCCTGAAATATGTCCTTTATCACTCCTCCGGCGAGCAATTGGGTTTTTCGGCCATAATGGACCTTTCCGCATTGTTAGGGGAAGCCGGGAAAAATGAAGAAGCTATGGCCTACCTTCTTAAGGGAGCCATATTAAAGCCGGACGACCCCCATATAACCCTTGAGAAAGGCTGGAATCTGCTTTCTCTTGAAAAAGACACCGACGCAAAAACCACTTTTGAGGAAGTTTTCACTATAACTACCGACCAAAGCCTTATCCAGCAGGCCCGGCTGGGATTGGCAATTGCCGAAGCCCGTCTGACCGGCCCGGAAAAGAGCATCTCTACGCTTCGCACCATTTACAGCTCCTACCCTTATCTGCTTTCCCCATCCGCCGAACTTATAAGTTCCGCCTTTGAAAAGTTGAAAAAAAGACCGCATTCAATAACTTTTCTTAAAGAGGTGCTGACTTATGATCCGCGCAATATACAGGCTGAAATAGATCTGGCCCGGCTTTTTGACGAATCTGATTACTATTTACCCGCCTGGCAAACCTACTACACTTTGGCCGACATGGACCCGGATCAGATTTTTTTTACCCGGAAGAAAACCAAACTTGCGAAATACGTGAAAGGCAGGCTTGACGATCTGCTTTACTGGTCGCGCCTGGCCTGGCCCTCACATGACCGCCCCGTTGAATACGACGGACGAAACCTGTTGAACATAGCGCTGTACTCAAGTCCTGACGGCAATCCCGGGCCTGTCACCACCTTAAGATTTATCTGCAACACTGATTTTGAAATTATAGACCAGCTCCGGGGTAATGTCGCGCTTGGCAAGGCCAACAGTCAGTGGACAGCCCGTTACGACGCTTTGAATCATGTTCTGGAACTGCAGAACAATTACGGCAACCCCGTACACACCACCCGCAACCTGGTACGCATAGCGCCAAAAATAAAAGGCGGAGTTATCCTTATAAAGAATCCTGAAATTGACCCGGCAATAGCCGGCATCGACAGGGGCGATAAGGAAATAGCCGGGGAACTTTCTCTTTCCATCAGCGGGGCCGCTCTGCGCCTTGTAAACACAGCGCCCATAGAAACGCTGGTGCCGGCATTATCCGCTCAGTTCGCCGGGGGCTCCAAGCTGATAGAAGAACTTAAAACACTCTCCGTGGTAGTACGCACCATGCTTTTTAAACTGAAACGCGACCCCCCGCATCACGGAGAGAATTACGACATTTGCGATTCGGCCCACTGCCTGACCTTCAAAGGCCTTCAGACGGAAACCGACACAGCACACAAAGCTGCGGGATTGACACTGGATGAAATTCTCTACACCGGCGACACACCTGCGGACGCCGCCCTGCACCGCGCCTGCGGCGGTTTCACCGGGGAGAACGCCGATGACGGCGGACGCAGGCTGAAAAAACTTTCTCCTTTCGAGCTTTACTCCCTTACCCTGGCCGCCCCGCCCGACGCTCTTTTATGCCTGGCGCAGGATAAAACCACCAGTTCTGATGTTTACTGGACACTAGTGCTTGACCCGCGGTGGATAGAAGACAGGGCAAACCTGAAACATAAAATCGGCTATCTGAAAGCTATCATTCCGCTCAAGCGGACGGCTGACGGCAGAGTAAACACTATGCGCCTTGAAGGGACCGCGGGCAACACCGTGCTGCAGGATTTTCCTGAAATCTCAAAAATACTTTCGGCGGGCACTCTGCGTTCAGCGCTGTTCAGCGTGAGGCCGGTTTTTGAGGGGAAATACCCCAAATTCTTTATTCTGCGCGGGCTGGGAACCGGAGACGGCCGGGGCTACTGTGTGCTGGGGGGGAAGGGTCTCGCGGCCAATTTCGGAGCCGATTATCGTAAAATATTATCCCACTATTTTCCCCGTTATACGATACGAAAATTAAAGTAACGGATTCAGAAGCGCTGAAGAAAAAAACGTCTATGCTTCCAAACTTCAGCCCTTCGGAGCTTCAGACTTCAGAGCTGGTTTAATATGCCCTTCAAAATCATCCACATCATCACAAAGCTGGAACTGGGAGGAGCACAATCAAACACCATCTATACCGCGGCGCACCTTGATAAGGAACATTTTTTAGTAAGTCTGGTTTGCGGTCCCGGCGGGGACTTGAGCGGAAAAACCGGAGACACGAATACGATAACTGTTCCTTTTCTGCGCAGGGAAGTTAATCCTTTCAGGGACGGCGCCGCCCTTTTAGAGCTTTACCTGCTTCTAAAAAAGGAAAAACCCGACCTTGTACACACGCATTCCTCAAAAGCCGGGATATTGGCCCGCGCGGCCGCGCGCCTGGCGGGCGTGCCTGTGATAGTGCACACCTTTCACGGCTTCGGCTTTCATGACCGCCAGAATTTTATAAAAAGACGGCTGTATATTTTTCTTGAGAAACTCTGCGCGCGCTTCACGGACGCGCTCATTTTTGTTTCAGCGGCCAACAGGGAAACCGCTCTCTCACTCGGTATAGGCTCGCCTGAAAGATACCATCTTATACGCAGCGGCATAAAGCTCTCAAATTATCCCTCACCCGGCGGAAGGGAAAAAAAGCGCGCGGAACTTGGGGTCGCCCCCGGAGAGCTTGCAGTAATAAGCCTCGCCAATACCAAGCCGCAAAAAAACCCGCGGGGTTTTATCTCCATCGCTCAAAAAGCTACGAGTGCGGTTAAGAACGCCAAATTTATTTTTATCGGTGGAGGGGCGGAGCTTGATTACTTCCGCCGGCTTGCGGAAAGTCTCGGCCTCAAGAACAAATGTATCTTCGCGGGCTGGAGAGCGGATACGGCTGAGTTGCTTGCGGCCGCCGACATATTCCTTCTTGCTTCGCTCTGGGAGGGGTTGCCGCGCAGTCTGGTTGAAGCATTCGCAAGCGGCCTGCCAGCCGTCTGCTATAAAACCGACGGGGTAGGGGACCTTATAAAGGAAGGAGTGAACGGTTTCAGCGCAACACCCGGAGACGAAGCGGAACTTGCCGCAGCGGCGGAACGGATTTTGAGGGACCCAGGGCTGCGAATAAAACTCGCTGAAGGCGCCCGCGCCACCGATCTTTCGGCTTTTGACATAGACCTGATGGTAAAACAGCAGGAAGGGTTATACCTTGGGCTATTGTCTAAGAAGTCAGTAGTCAGTAGTCAGTAGTCAGAATTTTAAATTCTGTATTCTATCTCCTGCACAAATGGAAACTTATGACCACTGAAATTTCGGTTATCATACCGGTATTCAATGAGTCCGGCAATATCGCTCCGCTTGCGGCCAGACTTGAGGAAGTTTTATTGAAAATGGCCGCAAACTGGGAAGTGATATGGGTAGACGACGGAAGCACTGACGGTTCCTACGGCGAGATTAAGACTGTTCTCCGCCCGAACTCCTCGGCTATAAGATTCTCAAGGAATTTCGGCCAGACAGCGGCTCTTGCCGCGGGCATAGCGGCGGCAAAGGGACTGTGGACCATTACGCTTGACGCCGACCTTCAAAACGACCCGCTGGATATTCCTAAAATGTTTGGGCGCGCCGTAGAGGGCTTTGATGTGGTAAGCGGCTGGCGCAAAAAACGAAACGACAGTTTTTTTATGCGCGTACTACCCTCCGCGGCGGCGAACGCCATAATTTCACGGGTGACGGGCGTGCGCCTTCACGACTACGGATGCACTCTCAAGATTTACCGCACCAACCTGCTTAAAGATCTGGACCTTTATGGAGAGATGCACCGTTTTTTGCCTGCGATCCTCGGCTACGGCGGGGCTTCCATAACAGAGATGGAAGTAAGCCATCATCCCAGAGCCGCCGGCCGCTCAAAATACGGGCTTATGCGCACTTTCAAGGTGCTCCTGGATCTTTTCACAGTAAAGTTTATGGGCGACTTTATCACCAAACCCATTTATCTTTTTGGAGGACTGAGCTTCTCTCTGGGCCTGTTGTCAGCTTGTCTTGCGGGTTATACTCTTTACAACAAAATAGTTTGTCATATTTTTGTAAAGGACCAGCCTCTTTTCCTTGTGGCCATATTTCTGGCCCTGGTGGGGGTACAGATGGCTTTCCTGGGTCTTCTGGCTGAACTGATCATACGGAGCTATCACAACTC
Organism: Elusimicrobiota bacterium; assembly: GCA_003450815.1. Classification (GTDB taxonomy): domain Bacteria; phylum Elusimicrobiota; class Elusimicrobia; order Elusimicrobiales; family UBA9959; genus UBA9634. Next base: position 33,253 of record DMES01000033.1, read on the forward strand.
CGCCAAAAAGCCTTTCTATCGGGTAAAAGAAACCATTGACCGTGACCCGGTATAGTTGATATCCTATTACATTAATGGAAGAAAACAGCCCTTTTATTTTCAGCCGGGCGGAAATCAGGCAAAAAGGCGGGCTTACGAGCGCTTTCAAGCCCGACATAACCCTGTTCGCCGACTCGCTTGAGAAGCCGGCCAAGATACAGAACCTTGAGCTGGCCCTTGAGTTCTTTCCCGACGAGAAAGGCCCGATAATTCTTTCAGGCTCGCTGGAAGCCGAGCTCAGGCTGGAATGCTCACGCTGCGGAGAGCCTCTAACAGCCCGTTTCAAGGAAAATTTTGACGAGGTTTATGAAGATACAGTAGAATGTATAGATGTGCGCGAAACAGTGCGGGAAACGCTGGTAGTGCTCGCACCCATGAAAGTCCTATGTTCGGATGCCTGCAAAGGCCTTTGCCCGGTCTGCGGTGTTAACCGGAACATAAAAATTTGTTCCTGTCAGCCGCCGAAGCGGAACTCATTCGCGGCGCTGGATAATTTCAATAAAGAAAATACCGCCCGGTAGCGACGCCGCCCGGCCGGATTAAGCGGAAGCATACGGCGCACAGAATCAAGGAGCATATAAAATGCCTAATCCAAAAAGAAAACACACACGTTCCAGAAGGGATTCACGAAGGTCTCAAAACCAGAAGATGCAGTTAAAATCTCTTTCCGTCTGCAAGCAATGCGGCGCCATGCATCTGCCTCACCGGGTCTGCCCGTCATGCGGCTTTTACAACGGCAAGCTTGAAGTGCCGAAAAAAGAAAAGAAAAAAGAAGGCGAGGAGCAGAAGGGGTAGTTGTGAGTTAAGAGTTTGGAGTTAGGAGTTTGCTGATTCCAAACTCTTGAACTCATAACTTTTAAACTTCTGAACTTACTGGATATGAGAATAGCTCTGGACGCGCACGGCGGCGATTTCGGCCTGAAACCTAATCTTGAAGGCGCTATTGCTGCGGCCAAAAAACTTAACCACGAAATACTCCTGGTGGGCAGGGACCCGGAAATAAGGGAGGAATTACGCAGGTTTGGCGCGTGGCCGCTTGAGACACAGGCCCGTCGCGGGCCTCAGGTGCCGTCCGCGACTGAGAAAATAAAAATAGTTCACGCCCCCCAGGTTATTGATATGGCCGCGGAGCCGGTTGAGGAATGCCGTTCAAAACCGGATTCCTCGCTTATGGTGGGCGCGGAGCTGGTGCGCGATGGAAAGGCGGACGCTTTCATTTCTGCGGGCAATTCAGGCGCCGTAATGGTGGCCTCGCTCCTGAAGCTGAAGCGCATCCCGGGCATAATCCGCCCGGCCATAGCCGTGCCTTTTCCCACCACAAACGGTCTGGCCCTGCTGCTTGATGCCGGCGCTAACATGGACTGCAAGCCCTGGCACCTGGTTCAGTTCGCGGTTATGGGCTCTATTTTCATGCGCCTGCGTTTCGGCCTGGAAAACCCTTCGGTGGGGCTGCTCTCTATAGGCGAAGAGGAAACCAAGGGCAACACGCTGGTAACTGAAACACTGCCGCTGATGAGAAATATGAGCATTAATTTTATAGGCCCCGTTGAAGGGAGCGATCTGCCAGCGGGCCTTGCCGATGTGGTGGTAACGGACGGCTTTACCGGCAACGTGGTGCTTAAACTTTCCGAGGGGCTCGCGCATTCCATTTTCAAAATCATAAAAGAGCAAATAAAGCGCAAGTTCACCTACAAGATAGGCGCGCTACTCATGAAAAGGATCTTCACTGACCTGCGCAAAAAAATGAACCCCGAAGAATACGGCGGCGCCCCGCTGCTGGGTGTAAACGGCGTAGTGCTCATCTGCCATGGAAAGAGCACGCCAAAAGCCATCTTCAACGCCATAGCTGCCGCGGGGACACTGGCTGAGTCAGGCCTGATAACACAGATAAAGGATCACATGGCCCAGGTAAAGGAAGAAATTTCGGCGGCCAGGCCGTCTGATGAGCATAGCTCTTGATACGGCACGGCCATAGGCCAGGCCGTCTGATGAGCATAGCTCTTGATACGGCACGGCCATAGGCCAGGAAAACTGAAGAATGATAAAAGCGTTAGCGGGCAAAACGGCGCTTGTAACCGGCGCGGCGCGCGGGATAGGCCTTGAGATCGCGTCTATTCTGGCCCGAGAGGGAGCGGCGCTTGCGCTGTTTGATATTTCACATGAGGAAACCGCGCTCTCGGCCCAAAAAGTTTCTGCCGAGACCGGCGCAAAAACCATTGCCCTTAACGGAAATGTGGCCCTTGAGACTGATTGTGCGGCGGCCGTTGACAAAGCATTGGAAGCCTTCGGACGCCTTGACATTCTGGTAAACAACGCCGGGATCACCAGAGATAATCTGGCGCTCAGGATGAAAGAGAGCGATTTTGACGAGGTAATTTCCGTTAACCTGAAAGGCGCGTTCCTTATGTCAAAGTCGGCATCCCGCGTAATGCTGAAACAGCGATCAGGCCGGATAATAAACATTTCTTCCGTGACCGGCCAGATGGGAAACGCGGGCCAGGTCAACTACTCAGCCTCCAAAGCGGGCCTTATAGGGCTCACAAAGTCGCTGGCAAGGGAATTTGCTTCACGCGGAATATTGGTAAATGCGGTAGCCCCGGGTTTTATACTTACCAAAATGACAGAGGGACTGAAAGAGGAAGCGAAAAGCAAGCTTCTTGAGATGATACCGCTTGGCCGCCTGGGCAAGCCGGAGGATGTGGCAAAAGCCGTGCTTTTTTTAGCAGGAGAAGATTCTTCCTACATAACCGGGCAGGTCCTCTCGGTAAACGGCGGCATTTACATGTAGGAAGAAAGAGTATTTTCAAAAAACATGCAGGAGGAACAACGTAATGGCAGTAGCCGAAAACCTTGAAGAAAGAGTGAAAAAGATAATAACGGAGCAGCTTGCAGTTGATGCTTCGGAAGTAACCCCCAAGGCCCAGTTCGTGCAGGACCTAGGCGCGGATTCTCTGGACACGGTAGAACTGGTGATGGCTCTTGAGGAGGAATTTGATATTGAAATTCCTGACGAGGACGCCGAAAAAATAAAAACCGTTGGGGAAGCCGTCACTTACATAAAGGACAAAGCGGGTAAGGCAACCTAATACCAACCTTTGCGGATCGGGCCCCGGCGCCGCACGGCGCCGGCCCCGTTTTCGCATTCAAAATGCCTTCAATTGAAGAAGCAACAGGGTATAGCTTCCTGGATAAAGAACTCCTGCGCGAAGCCCTCACTCACAAGTCCTATTCTTCGGAAGCGAGCTTTTCAAGCCACAATGAGCGGCTTGAGTTTCTGGGTGACAGCGTTCTTGGCCTGGTTGTATCCTGTTACCTTTTTAAGCGCCATCCGGGCAACGACGAAGGCTACCTTTCCAAAACAAAATCCGCTTTGGTTTCACGTCCGAGCCTGGCCAAATGGGCGGCCGCCATGGGCCTTGGAGAGCATCTGCTTCTGGGCGTGGGCGAAAACCTCACCGGCGGGAAGATGCGCTCCAGCATACTCTCAAACGCCCTTGAAGCGCTGATAGGCGCAATTTATATAGACGGGGGGCTCTGCCCGGCGGAAAAATTTATAACGGCCTGGCTTTCCACCCAGACGGCGGAACTGCTGGAAATAGATTATAAAAGCGCTCTGCAGGAGCGGATACAAAAAAGGCACAAAACCCCGCCCGAATACGAACTGCTCGGCACGCAGGGACCTGAGCACGACAAGGTGTTCACTATGCGGGTAAAAATAGGCAAAAAGATACTTGGACTTGGCTCCGGTAAAAATAAAAAAGAGGCGGAGCAGTCAGCGGCTGAGAACGCCCTTATCTACCTTGAAAACCACGAGATTTATCGCCACGAACTATAGAATGTGGCTGCTGAAAAAGTTCAGCAGCCACATTCTATCGGTAATTCCTGCAATCGCGATTAGGGGTAAGAGGAGGAGGGGGGAAGTTGTGAAACAACATCCTGATTTTTTGGGAAATGATGGAATTGATTACACGGACCGGTGTTTTAATTCTATTACATTGCCCGGAAAAGAGGTCACTGCAAAAGAGTTTTACAATTGCACTTTTACCGGATGTGATTTTACTAAAACGGTTTTCTTGAAATGCAAATTTTCGGATTGCCGGTTTGAAAGCTGCAACCTCAGCCTCATTAAGGTAACCGGAACCTCGTTCTTCAACAGCTTATTCCGGAATTCAAAAATTTTAGGAGTCAACTGGACCCAGGCTTCATGGCCGCAAGTAAAGCTTCCCAGCTCAATACAGTTCCTTAACTGCGTAATAAGCGATTCCACTTTTTTTGGATTATACCTGAAAGATATCCGCATAAGGGAATGTTTGGCCCGCGACACGGATTTCAGGGAGGCGGATCTTACCGGCGCCGATTTTGCTCATACCGATTTGATCTGCAGTTTATTCGTAAACACCGATCTCAGCCGCGCAGACTTCACCCAAGCCCGGAATTATAGCATCAAAATATCGGAAAACAGGATAAAGGACGCTAAATTTTCAATGCCGGAAGCGATGTCCCTGCTTTATTGCCTGGGAATAAAAATAACCTGAAAGATCAGCTCGCCGGTCCGGCGAGCTGATCTTTCAGGTTCGTGGGGATGGCCGCAATCAGTCCGGAATATCTTTCCGCCTCCGGCTATCTTCTGCCGCAGCATTATTCCGAGACAGACAATAGGACTTCCTCAAGAGTGGTCCAGCCGGCGCGGGCTTTGGCTACACCATCCATCAGCATAGTTCTCATCCCCGCCTTAATAGCCGCCTTGCGCAGTTCGGCCGTGGAGGCTTTGGCGTTGATGAGAGCCTTGATCTCGTTGTTGAGCAGAAGAAACTCAAAAATGCCCACCCGCCCGCTGAAGCCGGAACCCTTGCAGACCGGACAGCCTGCAGCCGCGACAAAATTCCCTTTAGGCGCCGTGAGAATAGCTCTTACTGTGTCGGTCGAGTCTGAATCCAGCAGTGACAGGATTTTTTTGACAGTTTGAGGATCCGGGGCGGCAGTCCGCGCGCATTGCGTGCAGACCCGCCTGAGCAGACGCTGGGCCACCACTCCGACCGTGGTTGCTGGATACCAGAAAGGGCTCTATTCCTATATCCACCAGCCGCGAGATCACTCCGATGGCGCTGACGGTATGGATCGTAGTGAAGATCAGATGTCCCGTCAAGGCCGCCCGTATAGCAATCTCAGCGGTTTCCAGATCTCTGATTTCGCCCACCATAATAATGTTGGGGTCCTGCCTGAGAATGGATCTCAGGCCGTCCACGAAATTAAACCCCGCCTGGGGGTTTATTTTTGACTGTGTAACCCCCTGCAGCGTATATTCGACCGGATCTTCCAGCGTCATAATGTTGATTTCCGGCCTGGTCAGGGCTTTTAATATGCTGCACAGCGTAGTGGTCTTGCCTCCGCCGGTGACTCCGCACACGAAAAAAATGCCGCTGGGAGATTTAATCGCGGATTGAACCTGCTCCAGAACATCGGGAGCAAACCCCAGATACTCAAGTTTTAAGGTATTTTGCCCCATGTCAAGGATACGCAGGACAAGCTTGTCGCCATGGATGGAGGGGAAGGCGGAAACCCTGAAACGCACGGGGCGGCCTCCCACAATGGCCTCAAATCCCCCGTCTTCCGGAGTATAAGCCGTAGCGGACTGGGGAGCAAAACCGGCCATCACCCGCAGTTGTGAAGTTACGGAAAAATCATTTTTTGAAAAGGTCAGCACATCCCTGAGATTGCCGTCTACGCGGAACCTCAGGCGGAACATGTCCTGCTGCGGATCAAAATGGATATCGCTGGCGGCTTCGCGCAGCGCAAACTCCAGAATCGCCTTAAGCAAGCCGTTAGTCAGGGCATTGGCGTCCGTTGTACCTTTGGCGGCCAACAGATTTTTATATCTCTGCTCAAGCGTATCAGGAAGAGCCGGGGCAGCGGATTGCTGAGGAGGCGGCTGGTTTGTTCCGAATAATGACATTTAAATCTCCTTAGTGTTTCTCAGCATATAATACAAAAAAACAGGATTCTTGCAATAGAATTTGATAATATTTGGTCAGTTACTGGAATTGCAATTACCAACTAATTATGAATATTAAGTTTATACTGGTAAAACCAAGAAACCCTGAGAATATCGGCGCGGCGGCGCGCGCTATGGCCAACTTCGGTCTGGAAGATCTGAGCGTGGTTTCGCCCCATATTCCTGTGTGGAGGGAAAGCGTGGAAGCCCTGCGCGCGGCGCCGGGCGCGGGGCACATAATAAGCGCCGCCCAAGTTTTTGATTCCATCCCCGAAGCGGCGACGGATTGCCGGACACTGCTTGGGACCTCTTCTCTTCACCGGCAGAACCCTGAACGGGATGTAATCGCCCTGCCTGATATAAGGGAATATCTGGCTGGCAGGAAAAGCCCTGTGGGTATCCTTTTCGGCCCGGAGAAAACAGGCCTTACAAAAGATGAACTTTCACACTGCCACGCCATATTGAATATCCCAACCGGTGAAAAGCAGCCCTCCATGAACCTGGGACAGTCAGTGGCGCTTGTGGCATACGAACTTGCCGCGGCCCGCAAGAAGACCCCGTTCCGGCAGCGGCCCCGCGCGGAACCTTCCGTGCAGGAGACTGAACGCGTAGTTTCCCGGATTTGCGATTTACTCGCCGGGATATATGGCCCGAACTGGGGAGGTTCGGCCCGGGCGCGTGAAATACGCCGCGGCCTTATAGACGCGCGCCTGACCCGGGGAGCGATGAACACTCTAAAAGCCCTGCTGCTTCACACCAAGTCCTAATTTAATCCTCAGAAAAGTCCCAAAACACCACGACAAGACGCTGTCGCGTTGATGTGCTAGGCTATATAAGACACTAATAGATGCGTAGAGGTACAGAGGCGAAGAGGCATAGGTGTAATGAGATAAGTTTGAAAAAAATGAAAGAATTACACTCTGTAAATGCTATGCCTCTAAGTTGCCAAATTGCCACGCATCTCATCTGAAAAAGGAGGCCTTATGTTTAACGGAGCCGGCACTATTAAAGACATGCCAAGGGTAGAGCGGCCGCGGGAAAAGCTCATGCGCTACGGTCCGGACAAGCTGAGTGTGGCGGAATTGTTGGCCATAATAATCCGGACCGGCAGGAAAGGCGAAAGCGCCCTGGATGTGGCGGCAAAAATAATAAGGCGCTTTAATCCAGAAGGCCTGCCGGGGTTAAATCATACTGAATTGAAAAGCCAGCCGGGCATAGGTCCCGTGAAAGCCTGCGAACTTCTGGCTTGTTTTGAGCTTGGCCGCCGTTTCATAAACGGCAAAAAAGCGTCAATTTACCTGAAGCCCAAAGATATATGGGAGGATTTACGCGACATCCGGGACCAGAAAAAAGAGCACTTTGTTGTTTTCTATCTGGACACCCGCAACCAGGAGATAAAAAGGGAAATTATCTCAATAGGCTGCCTTAATGCCAATCTGGTGCACCCGCGCGAAGTGTTTGAGCCGGCCGTTAAAAATCTGGCAGCAAGCGTAATAGTGGCGCACAACCACCCTTCAGGAAACCTTGAGGCCTCCAATGAAGATATTGATCTGACAAAACGCCTGGCCGGGGCAGGGAAACTGCTCGGCATAGAACTGCTGGACCATGTGATAGTTTCCAAGGAAGGATTTTCAAGCTTAAAGGAAAAAGGATTGATTTAGGCGGCGCTGAAATAATCAGCAGCCTGGTGATTACTTATTTTTTCTTGGCCAGGAGTTCTGCAACTTTATTTTGAAGATATGATATTTCCACAGTTTTACTCATAAACTCACGGCAGTTGGACTCCTGCTTGAAAAGGTCGCTCATACCCTTGTCAAAATAAGTTCCGGTAATCACAAATACCGGGATTGCGCGTGTATCTTCATCCGCCTGCAATTCGCGAAGCACTTCTATGCCGCCCACATCCGGCATCATCACATCGAGGAATATCACATCCGGCTTCAGGGCCTTGGCCTTTGTGATTCCTTCGCGCCCGTTGCCCGCTTCTTCAAGCATATAGCCCAGGTCCATGAAATAGTCGGCTATCATGCCCTTAAATTCGACATTATCGTCAATCACAAGTATAGTGCTCATATTACGATCCTCAATTGCCGCCGGTCCTTCAATGGCGCCGAACGGCGCTTCGCAAATATTTTATAAAAGTTTTCAACCAGAAAGCGAGTTTTGTCTGATGTTCCAGCTAGTAGCTCTAAATAAAAACCTCACTCAGGGGTTTTTACTTCCTCCATCATCTTTTTTGAAACCGTGAAACGGAAATCGCTGCCCTTACCTACCTCCGACTCCACCCAGATCCTGCCTTTATGCAGTTCCACGGTCATCTTGCATATGGCGAGTCCCAAGCCGACTCCCATGCTCTTATGCTCTTCCATTTGGGAATACTTCTCAAAAATCATCTGCCGCTTGTCCTCAGGAATACCTGGGCCGGTGTCCCTAACGCTGAAAAGAATATCGTCCGCGGTTTCCGAACAGGAAAGTGTTATACTGCCTCCGGAAAGCGTGAACTTGAGCGCATTACCCACAAGATTGGTAATTACGCGCTCAAGAAGGACAGGATCCCCGCCAAAGGTAATCGGGGTGGCGGGCTGGGACGCATTCAAATGTATATTTCTTGGGCCCGCCACCGGGGCGTGATTTTCACACACTCTGGTTATAAGCGCTCCGGCGGACAGTTTCTCTATCTGGAGCACCATGGTACCGCGCTCAAGCTTAACGGTATTTAAAATATCGTCTATCATACCCCGCAGGCGCCTGGAAGAGTAGAGCACATTTTTAAAAAATTTATCCGTGGAAGGGGAGGGGGGGACTTTCCTCATCAGCAACTCGGCGTAGCCCTGTATGGTGGCAAGCGGAGCGCGCATATCGTGGGTGATCATGTGAAAAAAATCTTCCTTCGCCTTTTCAAGCTCCTTTTCGTGGCTTATGTCGCGGATAATAATTACGCGGCCGGGGCGCTTCAGAGTGGCCAGCATAAACTGGTTGGCTATTATACGAAAACTCTTCCGCACAACAGCCGCGATGCTTGGAGGCGGGACCTCCAGCTCAGAGCGGTAAAATTTTTCATCAGATGCGCTCAATTTTAAAAACTCAGCGTAAAAAGCGATATCTTTTATAGCGCGCGGGATAAAGGTATCTGCCGCCATCCTTGGGATACCAAGCAGACTAAGAGCCGTCTGATTTGCATAGATCAGACCGCCCCGGTCGTCCACAAGCAGCACACCATCGGGGATGGTATCAATAAGGGCCTGGGCTTTGTTCCTTTCCTCCACTATCTGGTTAAGCTGAAAAGCGCGGTAGGCCTGCAATTCCAGCATCATACGGTTTAAAATGCCGACCAATATTTTTATCTCGGGCCAGCCCTCCGCCGGTATTATCTTGTCAAGATGCTGGCTTTTAAGAAAGCCCTTCACTCCGCTAACCATATTGTTGACGGGGTTTATAATGCGGTTGGAAATTAAAAATACCACAAAAAGCGTCATCGCAAATACCGCCAAAGCGAAAAATGAAAAGATCAGTATAAATTTTTTCTGGCGGCCGTAAAGCTCGTCGTCCGTCTGCACGGACAGCGCTTCCCAGCCAAGTTTGCCCACGACCGAATAGGCGCCTGAATAGATCTTACCGGCAATATTAATGGAGTTAAGCCGCCCCATCCTGCCGCCGGAGCTGAATACACCAAGCAATGCAGCCGGATCCGGCGTGCCGCCGCGCAATTTCTGACACGGCAACGCCCTTCCTTGTCCGTCGGCCAGCACAACGCCCCCTGTACGGCCTGTTTCCTGTGAATTTATTTTTGCCAGGAGCTTATCCATTAAAAAGTGGATAACCGCTATCCGCCCGCCGGCCAGCGGATAGACCAACGGATAATAGGCGTGTTCTTTAAAACACAAGACATCCCCGCCGGAAACGATGCCGCTTTCCCGCGCTCTTTTTATCAGTTCGGTTTGATAAGACGCAAGAGGCCTGTCCGCCTTTACATTTTCACTCTGCTGGAAAAACAGTTCTTTACCGTCTTCCGCAAACACGCTAAGAGACATGATATCGGAATTAATGCGGGTGGCCTGGTTGATTATCTGGATGTCGTTGATATTTTTTTTGCTAAATGGATTTTTAATTTCGTCGAGCACCGCAATGTCTCTATTAACTCCCAGGAACCACTCCTCGACATTGGCGGCGGAAAGGCTTGAAATGCCCTTGTGGAGGTCGTAATAACTGGAAATAGAGGAATTATACTGATGGATATTCCAGGCCACCGACAGCAATAGCGGAGCCACAGCTATGCCCAGCAGTATAAGGAAAAACCTGGTGGTGAGTTTCATAATAGTATTAATGGATATAATATAAAAAAAAAATTAAAAAGTCATTACTTTTGGATAAAAAAGCGGCAAAAACATTGCGGGGATTTAAGCGATAATTGTAACCGGATTTTGTTATTTGGTAACATAGGCACATGGACTTCATTCGTAATATCAGCCCGATAGACGGACGGTATTGGGCTATTACAGCGCCCCTGCGACCTTATTTTTCCGAAGCCGCCCTTATAAGCCGCCGCCTGGAAGCGGAATGCGCCTATCTGGAACTCCTGTGCGGCTGGCCCGGCACAGGCATACGGAAACTTACCTGCGCTGAGCGGCGCAAACTCGCCGCCATCTCGCAAGGGTCCCCTTCCGCGCTGAAAAAAATAAAAAAAACCGAGGCGAAAATCAACCATGACATGAAGGCGGTGGAATACCACCTTAAAGATGAACTGGAAGTCACCTCTATGAGCGGCCTGAAAGAACACGTCCATTTTGCCCTCACCTCAGAGGACATAAACAACATCGCCTATGCGCTTATGCTTTCGCAAGCCCTTTCCCGTGTACTGATACCGGAACTCAATGTCATAACCAAAAAACTTTCCGCGCTCGCAAACACCCACTCCCTTACGCCCCTGCTCGCCCGCACTCATGGTCAAAGCGCTGTGGGAACGACCTTTGGAAAGGAATTCCGTGTTTTTTCCGAACGACTGAAACGCCAGGTCTCCGGGCTTCGTACCCTTACCATCTCGGTAAAATTCAGCGGAGCCGCCGGTAATTATAACGCACATATGGCGGCATGGCCGGCCGTTGACTGGCTAAAATTCTCAGAGAAGCTGGTGAAAAACCTTAACACCGGACTTGAGATCAAGCTGACTTTAAACCGCTTCGCCACCCAGATAGACCCGCATGACACGTACGCCGAGCTTTTTGACAACCTGCGCCGGACAAACACCGTGCTGCTTAACCTGGTACAGGATCTGTGGCGCTACATAAGCGACGGGCTTATAATCCAGAAACCACTGGAGCGGGAAGTCGGGTCGTCCGCCATGCCGCAAAAGATTAATCCGATCCAATTTGAAAATGCCGAGGGCAATCTTGGACTAGCCAACGCCCTGGCCGGTTTTTTTTCCGCCAAACTGCCTGTTTCAAGGCTCCAGAGGGATTTATCTGATTCCACGGTGGAACGCAATTTCGGAACTGCCTTCGCCCATTGCCTTATAGCCTACCGCTCCGTAATAGCCGGGCTTGAGCGCATGGCCGTCGACCCGGCGCGCTCCGCCGCAATGCTTTATGACTGCCCTGAAATTTATGCGGAAGGTATTCAAACCATATTACGCAAGCACGGCTTTAATAAACCATACGAAACGCTGAAAAACCTTACTCGCGGTCGGGACATCGGCATGACGGACCTAAAAATATTCGTTGAAAAACTGGCGGTCAAACCGGCGGTTAAAGCGGAATTAAGGGCTATGCTTGCCAAACCTTACATCGGGCTGGCCGGAAACCTGGCCCTAATGGGAGATTAATATGCCGGTTGACATAATAGTTGGAGGACAAGCGGGAGATGAAGGAAAGGGCAAGATTTGCGCCTACCTGGCCTATACGGGTGATTACCATTATTCCATAAAGGTCGGCGGCCCCAACGCCGGACATACCGTTTTCTTTAAAGACCGCATTTTCGCGCTTAAATCCATTCCGGCCGGTTTTGTAAACCAGAAAGCCAAACTGGTGCTTGGAGCAGGCACCTATTTTATAACCGACTGGCTGCTGAAAGAGATGGCCGATACCGGCTCCGCCGACCGCGTTATCATAGATCCGAACGCCGTGGCTATAGAGCCCCGTCAGATGAAAAAGGAACGCGGCGACGCGCGCATGATGAATAATATTGGCAGCGTAGGCACAGGCTTGGGTGAAGCGGTAAAGGAAAGGATCGAGCGCAGGAAGATACGCTTCGCCAAAGACGAGCCGCGCCTCAAACCTTTTATTAAGGATGTCACCGGCCTGCTTAACAAATCCCTGCAGAGGGGAGAGAAGGTGCTTCTTGAAGGCACACAGGGCGTAAAGCTTTCCCTGCTGCACGGGGAATATCCCTTCGTCACCTCGCGCGACACCACCGCCTCAACTTTTCTGGCCGAAGCCGGTCTGGGGCCAAAATATGTGCGCGATGTCTACGCCATCTTCAAACCCTATGTTACCCGGGTGGGCCCCGGTCCTCTGGAGAAAGAAGTTAAAAATCCTGAAAAGCTTAAGCTACACCATACCAAAGGCCGGGAAGTGGGGTCGGTAAGCGGGCGCCTGCGGCGCATAGGGGAATTTGAGGAAAAGACCGCTTTCAAAGCGGTGGCGATCAACTCCGCCACGCGCCTTGCGGTCACTCACATAGATTTATACGAGGGCGGAACCGCACCCGCTAAGCTTTCCGACATAAAGGGTAAAGCCCGGATTTTTCTTGACAGGATAGAACGCCTTTCAAAAATTTATCCGTATCCTGAACTCTCCCTGGTTTCCTACGGCCCCGGGCTTATGGATGTGCTGGATTTAAGGAAGTCGCGGTAACTACTTAGGTTCACGGTTCAGCGGTTCAACGGTTGAAAAGCATAAAGATCATGAATAAGATAACCGTGAACCCTGAACCGCTGAACCTGATAACCTGAGCAATTACGATAAGTTAGGAGTTGACCATGGATTACTTATTAACCGAACAGCAGATCATGACGCGCGATCTCGCCAAGAAAATAGCCGACGAAAAGATAAAGCCGGTCGCAGCGCATTATGACGAAACCGAGGAATTTGCCTGGCCGATAATGAAAATACTGGCCGACAGCGATCTTTTCGGCGTCTATATACCGGAGCAGTACGGCGGTCTGGGCGGCGGCATTCTGGATATGTGCCTGGTGACCGAGGAATTGTCCCGGGCCTGCGGCGGCATAGCGCTGGGGTTTGCAGGCACAGGCCTGGGTGCGATTCCTATACTGCTGTATGGTTCAGATGAGCAAAAGAAAAAATTCCTGCCCGATGTAGCCAAGGGGAAAAGACTAGCCGCTTTCTGTATAACCGAAGCCGAAGCCGGCTCGGACGCAGGCTCTATAAAAACCACCGCCAGGAAAGAAGGCGACCACTACATATTGAACGGGACCAAGCAGTGGATAACGAATGCTGGAGAGGCGGAAATCTATACGGTAATAGCGATGACCGATAAGACAAAAGGCACAAGAGGCGCAAGCGCGTTCATCGTTGAAAAAGGCGCTAAGGGTATGGATTTCGGAAAGAAAGAAAAAAAGCTGGGGATACGCGCCTCCGCCACGCGGGAAGTTATATTCACAGACTGCAGGGTCCCCGCCGCGAATCTCATCTCCAAAGAAGGCATGGGGTTTATCGTAGCGCTCAAGACATTCGACAATTCCAGGCCCGGAGTGGCGGCGCAGGCTATCGGCATCGCGCAGGGCGCGCTTGACCACGCCGTTGAATACGCAAGAACCCGCGTACAGTTCGGCCAGCCGATCTCGGGTTTCCAGGCCATACAGCATATGCTGGCCGACATGGGCACGCAGGTGGAGGCGGCTCGCGCGCTGGTATACGCGACGGCCCGCATGGTGGACTCCGGCGCGAAGTCAGTGGCGAAAGAATCCGCGATGGCCAAGCTTTTCGCGAGCGATGTCGCCATGAAAGTAACCACCGACGCAGTACAGATATTCGGCGGTTACGGCTACATGAGGGACTACCCGGTGGAGAAATACATGCGCGACGCGAAGATCACGCAGATTTACGAGGGCACAAGCCAGGTCCAGCGCAATGTAATAGCCGCGAACATGATAAAAGAAAGTCTAAAAAAGTGAAATATTGTGTGACAATATTTCACTTTTTTAGCGCCCGGATAAATTTTTGCCGCAAAAATTTACAATGAATATTATCGTTTGCATAAAACAGGTGCCTAACACAACGGATGTCAGAATAGATCCGGTGACGAATACGCTTGTCCGGGAGGGAGTGGAAAGCGTTATTAATCCGTTTGACGCTTACGCGATAGAGGAAGCTGTCCGCCTGAAAGAGCGTTTCGGCGGAAAAGTTACAGTCCTCACCATGGGGCCGCCGCAGGCTGAGAACGCGCTGAAAGAGGCTATCTCGCTCGGCTGCGACGAAGCTATTCTTGTAAGCGATAGAAAGTTCGCCGGCTCCGACACCTGGGCCACCAGCTACACGCTCTCATCCGCCATAAAAAAGATCGGCACCTTTGACGTTATCTTATGCGGGAAACAAGCCTCCGACGGCGATACCGCGCAGGTCGGCCCAGGGATATCCGCCCACCTGGACATACCGCAGGTCACCTATGTAAAGAAGATAGAGGATATCTCCGCAAACGCAGCGAAAGTTGAGCGTATGACGGAAGAAGGCTACGACATTGTTGAAACCCCGCTACCCTGCCTTTTCACAGTTGTAAAAGAGATAAATACACCGCGCCTGCCCTCCCTGAAAGGAATGATACGGGCCAAGTCGGCAAAAGTGCTCAAATGGACCGCGGACGATATAGAGGCGAATCCGGAATTACTGGGACTTGACGGCTCACCCACGCGAGTTGTGAAGATATTTACTCCCGCTCCGAGAAAAGGCGGCGAGATACTGAAAGGCGACACGGCGGATGTCGCCAAAGAACTGGTCGAGCTGCTGAAGGACGCGGTGAGATAAGATGGCTGATTCCATAACCATATTTCTGGATAAATGCACCGGTTGCACGCTCTGCGTAAAAGCATGTCCTTTCGGCGCCATACACATGGCAAATAAAAAAGCTGTCATTGACATGGCCGCCTGTACACTCTGCGGCGCGTGCGTTGAAACATGCAAATTTAGGGCAATAGAATTAAAAAAAGACACCGGCGGGAAAAAAGATCTTTCAAAATATAAAGACGTCTGGGTTTTCTGCGAACAGAAAAAAGGCGTAATACAGTCCATATCCTTTGAGCTTCTGGGCGAAGGCAGGAAACTGGCGGACAAACTTGGCGTTAAGCTCTGCGCGGTGATACTTGGAAGCGGCATAGAGTCCAAAATTGACGAACTGGCGGAGCGCGGCGCGGATAAGATCTATATATCGGACCATCCAGCCCTGGAATTCTATCAGGACGACCCGTATACGGAAGTTTTTGTGAGGCTCGTGCAAGAATATGCGCCTGAAGTAATACTTTGCGGCGCCACTACTATCGGACGAAGCCTTATCTCGCGCGTAGCCGTAAAGGTCAACGCCGGCCTGACCGCCGACTGCACGGGGCTGGACATTGACAAAAAAGAACGGATTCTGTTGCAGACCCGGCCGGCTTTCGGCGGCAATATAATGGCGACAATTGTAACCCCCAATCACAGGCCGCAGATGGCGACGGTGCGGCACAAAGTGATGAAAGAGGCTGCGATAGACAAGTCGCACAAGGCGGAAGTTATAAGGAAGAGCTATCCGGAAGAAGCGCTGAAATCGCGCACCCGGCTGATTGACATTGTGGCCGAGATAGAAGAAAACGTGAACCTGGCTGAGGCGGATATTATAGTCTCGGGCGGAAGAGGACTAGGCGGGCCAGAACATTTTGCCATAATACGCGAACTCGCCAAAGCGCTAAATGCGGCTGTGGGGGCGTCCAGAGCCGCCGTAGACTCGGACTGGATCCCATACTCGCACCAAGTGGGGCAGACGGGCAAAACGGTGTGTCCTAAGCTCTACATTGCGTGCGGCATCTCGGGCCAAATCCAGCACCTGATAGGCATGCAGTCCTCAAAAGTTATTGTGGCCATCAACAAAGACCCCGACGCGCCCATTTTCAAAGTAGCCACCTACGGCATAGTCGGCGATATCTTTGACATAGTTCCCGCCCTAACCAAAGAATTCCAACGCGTCCTCAATAAGGTATAAAGTAAAAAAAGGCAGCAGGAGCCTTTTACATAAGAATCCATGACCGCCGACCAGCTTAAAATCCTCTGCATAGATGACAACAAGGATATAATCCAGACACTAATAATCCTGCTGTCAAAGGAAAATTTTCTGGTCTATACCGCTTCGGACCCCAAGTTGGGCATTCTCATCGCAAAAAAGATGGACCCGGACCTGATACTTCTGGACATTATGATGCCAGGGGTAAGCGGATATGAAGTATGCAAGACTCTCCAGCAGGATGAAGTAACCTCAAAAATTCCGATTGTGTTCATGTCGGCGCTGAACCAGCCGCAGAACAAGGTAAGCGCGCTGGCGGCTGGCGGAGTGGATTATCTCACCAAGCCTTTCGACAATGAATCACTGCGCAACATCGTAAAGCGCTATGCCGGCAAAAAGGCCACCTGGAGCGCATGTATGCCGCCCCAGGGAGTGACCCCGCCCCCCGATACCGAAGGAAAATGGCATTATACGCTTACCGCTTTCAAACTAAGCGTCATAGACAGCTTCAAGCTGGACGACGAAAAAGCAAAAGCTGTGACCGCGCTTCAACAAGGTGATGTATATAAGCTGGCCGGAATACTTGGAATTACCACCGCCCGAGTGGCACGCCTGATAGCCGGCTTCTCAAAACGCCCATATTTCCAGGTGATAAATCCGGACGACATTAAACTGGGAGTGCTGCCTGTAAAATTCGCCGTGCAGAATAATATCGTGGCGGTGGATTCGCCGGGAAGTTTAACGCTGCTCGCCATAAGCCACCCTTTCAACTTTGAGCTGCATGAGGTTATACGAAATATCCTGGCCTCCGAATTTGAGTTCGTCATAACAGAACCCTCCAATATTTCCGTTCTTTACAAACTTGCGGAGGAGCACGATTCATACCCCCAGACTATACCCGGCACTGAAAAGACAATAATAGAAGAAGCCGCGCTGAACCGGCTAAGAGCGGCGGCAAAAAGCGTAAAAAACGAGATCAACGAGCCACACGTGAAATATCTCACAGGCAAGCTGCTGCAGTTCCTGGGAGAAGAAAAAACCGCTGAAGCGCGCATAGAGGCGAAAGGACCCTGTTATTTTGTCAGGACAGGCGCGGCGGACGCGTTAGAGGAATTTACCCGGTTTAACCGGATGACCGGCAATACGGTGGCGGCAAGGCTTAAGGCGCTCAGCGGCATGGATATTTTGGAAAGGCGCAAGCCGCAGAAAGGAGCTTTCGACCTCATCCGCAGCTCCGGGAATTACCGGCTGTCTCTTTCCACCGAGGCGACCGATTATGGAGAAAATCTTATTATTACCCAGGCTGCCAAAGAATCAATTTAGTTGTTTTTTGACAATAATCCCCCGGCTTCGCATCTCAACATAAGTCTTGCGGAAAAATACCGGTGATACAAGTCGCTCCAACACCTTAAATGCAAAAACCCGGAAGATTCTCCGGGTTTTTGTTTTCACTAACCGCTATTCTCAATTCGCTATACACTGCTGTTAAGGCATTTTCACTATGCGGCAACATAAAAACACCGGAGCGGATATAGGTATTATGTCCCCAGATTCCCCCAGATTCCCTGATTATACGGGAGCGGATAATCAGGCGTTCAGTTTTTTTTCGACTACAGATATAAACTTTTCTATATTCAATGGCTTCTCTAAATATTCTGAAACGCCTGTGTCTGCGAGTTCTTCTCTGCTGGGTAAAGAGCCGGTCACCAAAAGACTTTTTGAACCCGAGCGTTTTTTTTCAAAAAACTTGATAAGCTCCGTTCCCAAGCCATCCGGAAACTGTAGGTCGGTAACAAGCAGATCGTAATCATTGACTTTAATGAGGTCTGCGGCTTCCCTGAAGCTTGAAGCCTTGGTTGTTAGATAGTCTTTTCCTGTAAATATCCGGGCATATAGTTTAAGGATTCTCTCATCGTCGTCCGCCAAAAGTATCTTACGGGGCATATACACCTCCTTTACCTTACCCCCCTACAACGCCAACCAGATAAACCGGGGATGTCCAACGACACCTCATAATCATAGTATAACGCAAGTTACATATACTTTCAAGTGCCAAAATGCCTAACCACACCGCATAACTAGTTCCAACCCAACTAGGCCTCTGTAGGGAACTTTCATACCAGGCGTGCGCGCGTACCGCGCGCACCAAAAACAAGCGCCCCGCTTTTGGCGGGGCGCCCATTAAGCAAACAACCGTCCGCTTACCTGGTGATTGCCATGAAGCAATGATCGGCCTGAGGCACCTGATAAAAGTCGAATATAGGGGTGCCGTTGCCACCGGTGTAAATGCTGTTGACAGGGTTGCTGGCGCGAATGATAGTACCGAAGACGTCATAGTAGTAGAACGTCGCAGTGCCATAGAACGGCATGGTCTTCTCCACTATGAAGCCCTTAGCGGAAATGCCTGGGGTAATATCACAGACTGTGCGATACAGGGAGTACGGATGATTATTGCCACTCCACCAGTTGTTATAATTGTTCCACCAGTCATTGTGATTCTGGCCATGCTGATTCCAGTGGTTATTATTCCAGTCGTTATTATTCCAGTCGGGATGGCCGCCGTGATGAGGGTGCCATGGACCGGGCTGAGGACCGGGCTGCGGATGCCACGGACCGGGCTGGGGACCGGGCTGCGGATGCCACGGACCGGGCTGGGGACCGGGCTGCGGATGCCACGGACCAGGTTGCGGGCCGGGCTGAGGATGCCACGGACCAGGTTGCGGGCCGGGCTGAGGATGCCACGGACCAGGTTGCGGGCCGGGACCGTCATGATGCCCAGGACCATCGTGGTTTCCGTGTCCGGGCTGAGGGCCGGGGCCATTATGGTTCCCTCCATGGTTTTGTGGCACTGGGGCCGGTGGATTGACATGGTTGAACTGCCCGCCGCCGGGCCCACCATGATTGCCGCCACCGGGCCCACCATGTCCACCGCCTGGCCCACCGCCATGACCACCGAATTTAAGGTCATTAACCAGTGTGTTAAGGTCACCACCCTGATTATCGAATGAAACTACTTGGGCTGTAGCAAAGCCCGCGTAACAGACAAGCGCCATCGTCGCAACGAAAGCGCCCTTACTGAATTTTTTCATGCTTTCCCTCCTGTAAATTTTACTGCCTAGATACACGATAACACTTTTCATCATTTTCGGTAAGATACAAAGGTCCCTCAAATCCACAGGAAATAGCCCAGTAAAAAATAGGCCTTAAGGGCATTCGCCTGACCGGGTAAAAAGTAATAAAAAAGCCAAAGCCCGGGAAAACTTTCCCGGGCTTTGGCTTCGCTAACCGCTATTATCTCTTAGCTATTCCAGCTGTTACGGCATTTTCACTATGCCTTCTTTCTGCCTGAGTTCGGTGTCCCTTATTGACCGCTTTATGGCGAATTCCGCTGCTTTGCGCAATTCAGCTTCAGAAAGAATTTTTCTGGCCACACCCTGCTTTATCGCCATAAGACCCACGGCCACCGCCTCCTCAATAAAAACCTCAGGCTCATCCATCCGCGGCATTATATAATCTGCCCTAAGACCCTTCTTCGCGGCGTAACCGGCCAGCGCCTCTGCCGCGGCTATGCACATTTCATTGGTAATGGTTTTAGCGCGAACATCCAGCACCCCACGGAAAATGCCTGGGAAGCCGAGTGAGTTATTAACCTGGTTCTCAAAGTCCGAACGGCCGGTGGCAACCACGCGCGCACCGGCTTCTTTCGCGTCCCAAGGCCATATTTCCGGAATAGGATTCGCGGTCGCAAAAACGATGGAATCCTTGTTCATTTTAGAAACCCATTCTTTCTTAACCGTGTCGGGCCCGGGGGTGGAAGCCGCGCTCAACACATCCGCGCCCACCAAAGCGTCCTGTGCGCCGCCTTTTATCTGCCTGCCATTGGTAACTTCACACATATGCCACTTTTCTTTCTGGTCCTTAAGATCGGCCCGGTCTTTGTGGAGAATGCCTTTTGAGTCCACATATATCAGGTTTTCGGGCTTCGCGCCATAGGCCATGTAAAGAGAACCTATCCTTATATTGGCCGCGCCAGCGCCCAAAAGCACAATCTTCACATCCTGTATCTTCTTGCCCACAATTTTCAGCGCGTTTATAAGTCCAGCCAGACACACTGTCGCGGTGCCCTGCTGGTCGTCATGCCAGACCGGGATATTCATGGTCTTACGAAGCTCGTCCAGTATGTAAAAGCATTTGGGCTGGGATAAATCCTCAAGGTTTATGCCGCCGAAGCTGGGGGCAAGGTACTGTACTGTTTTTATAATCTCATCCGGGTCCTTGGTAGCAAGGCAGATGGGGAAAGCGTCCACGCCGCCCAGATACTTAAACAAAAGGCCTTTGCCTTCCATAACAGGCAGGCCTGCCTCGGGACCTATATCGCCAAGCCCAAGCACACGGGTACCATCTGAAACCACGGCCACCATATTACCCTTGTTGGTATGCTCATAAACTGTTTCCGGATTTTTCTCTATATCCTTACAGACGGAGGCAACGCCAGGCGTATACCATATAGCGAAGTCGTCAATATTCCTGATGCAACACTTGGGGGAAATTTCTATTTTGCCTTTATAAAAAGGATGAAGCTTCATGGCGTCCAAAGCCGGCTTGCTGGCTTTTTTAAGAAGTTCTTCCTTTGACAGTTTCTGGGTTGTGTTGGCCATTTTGTATGCTCCTTTTATCCGTTAAGTTTTCGCCTTAAATCCTCTCTGAATTCTAATAAATAAAATTTGTTTTTACAATTCCTTTTTTGATATACTTTTCGCACACCCGAAAGTCAGCGAACCGCTGACTCCCGGTGTAGAAACCTGCCCGCAAAAATAGTGGCCGGTACACGGTTACATGTAACCGCGCGCTATATTAATCGGATTTACGGTGGCACCGTAGCTCAGTGGTCAGAGCGGGCGTTTCATAAGCGCTAGGTCAGTGGTTCAATCCCACTCGGTGCCACGTTGTTTTCAGCCGCCAACAGGGGTAACGGCGGGCACTTAGGTTAAAGGTTCAGCTGATTATTTAGTAACGCGGTTTCTGCTCAGCCTTTATTTGCTTGTTTAAGGATGCGATAAATGGGGGGATTTCCGATGTCTGAAACATATATTACCAGAGATGGTTTTGTAAAACTTAAAGCGGAATTGTCAAATTTCAACCGCCAGAAGATGGAACTCGCAAAAGAGATAGGCGAGGCACGGGAACAGGGAGATTTGCGCGAAAACGCGGGCTACGCAGCCGCCAAAGAACGACAAGGAATGGTTCTCAAAAGAATAGGCGAAATTGAGGCCAAACTGAATTCAGCCAAAATAGTTGAAGATCTTACGGTGGACCGCGAAATGATACGTATAGGCGCGAAGGTTACAGTATTAGACGCGGCCTCAGGCAGGAAAATCAGCTACACGCTTGCCGGAACAGATGAGGCGGACCCCTCTGAGGGAAAGATCTCCGTAAGTTCTCCTCTGGCCCAAGGACTGCTGGGCTCCAAGGCCGGTGAAAAAGTTAAAATCACCTTACCGGGCGGAGAAAAGAATTTTGAGATTCTTTTGGTTGAATATTTTTAGACATCTCGATCATTTGGCATGAATTGGCGCAGGAGGTTTTATGGCATTTTGGGGAAACGATAAACAGGAAGACGGAAAGACTCCTATACAACAGCAGCAGCCGGTGTTGACCGGCAGCCTTGAAGACTCTTACAACGAACTCGTAAAGGTCAAAGGACGCACACCAGGCATAGATTTGGCCATCCGTTTAAGTGACCTTATACTTGATCACGCCGTTAAGGAACGCTCAAGCGACGTGCACATAGAATCCCAGGGCGCGAACCTTCGCGTACGCTTCCGCGTTGACGGAATTTTGCAGGATATGCTTAATTCCCCTAAAAACTCCGACATCCCTCTTACCCAGCGCATCAGAGTCCTGGCTGGTTTTGACCCCGAGCCGCCCACTTCTTTCCGCAACGAAGAGGGACGCTTTCAGAAGATAATAGCCGGCCGGGCGATACAAGTGCGCGTTTCATCTTTCCCAACAGTCAACGGCGAAAAGCTGGTGCTGCGGGTGCTGGACCGCCAACAACTGGGGCTGGACATTGAACAGCTGGGGCTGGACCCGGAAGCCATGGTGATAATCAAGAAAGTCATCCGCAACCCGTACGGAATCTTCTTCATTACCGGCTCCACCGGCTCCGGCAAAACCACTTCGCTCTACGCCATTCTAAAGAACATCAGTACCCCAATGATAAATGTGATCACGCTTGAAGACCCTGTGGAATACCGCCTTGAAGGCCTTAACCAGGCGCAGATAAGCGCCAAAACCGGTTTTACCTGGGCCGAGGGGCTGCGCACCATATTGCGGCAGGACCCGGATGTGATAATGGTCGGGGAAATAAGGGATTATGAAAGCGCCGAGATCAGCCTCCGCTCAGCTCTGACTGGACACCTGCTGTTTACAACAATACATACCATAAACGCGCCCAGTATAATAGAGCGGCTTTTTGAAATGGGCATACCGCCGTTCTTAATCGCCTCCTCAATGCTTGGCGCCATGAGCCAGCGCCTGGTACGCAAAGTTTGCCCGCATTGTTCACAAAAAGCCACTCCGCCCTCCGAAGCCGTCGTAAATGAATTCATTAAAAACATGGACCCAACCGAGGGGAAAATTATCAAGGAACTTATTCTCAAGCCCGGCGCCACTTACAAGATTGAAAAAGGTTGCCCCGAATGCCGCAATACCGGCTATATGGGCCGCACCGGCATTTTCGAACTGATGATAATGAACGAGGAAATCCGCAAGCAGGTTTTAGACCACGCCCCGACCGACCTGATAAAGCGCACCGGCGTTCAGACCGGAAAAATGCGCACGCTCCTGATGGACGGCATACTGAAAGCCCGCACAGGCGTTACCACGCTATCAGAAGTAATAAGAGTTACCGCGACAATGGTATAAGCCAGCCGCTAAAGCGGCTTTGATTACACCGATTACGAACAACGATTACACAGATTGCTTTACGAATCCCTGTTTAATCTGTGTAATCTCCGTTAGAAATCCGTGCAATCTCTCCAATGAAAATTAAAATAATGAAATTCGGAGGGACCTCTCTTTCCGACCCTGAAAAAATACGGTTGGCGGCGGGCCACGCCGCTGGGGAAAAGAAAAAAGGCTTTTCCGTGGTCCTCGTCCTATCCGCCCCCGGCCAAGTAACCGACGAACTTCTTGAACTCGCCCGAAGGATAAATCCCTCTCCCAAAGCCAGAGAGCTGGATGCCCTGCTTTCCACCGGGGAAAGCCTGAGTGCTGCTTTAGCCGCTATGGCGCTTGAAGCGGAAGGGCACCGGGCTGTTTCCATTTCCGGCGCGCAAGCCGGAATTCTAACCGACTCCGCCTTCTCAAACGCAAGTGTGCTGGATATTAATCCCAAAAGGATTATCAGCGAATTAAAAAAAGGGAAAATAGCTGTTGTGGCCGGTTTCCAGGGAATTACCCGTTCCGGAGATATTACCACCCTTGGCCGCGGCGGATCCGACCTGACCGCGGTAGCGCTGGCCGCCGCTCTTAAAGCTGAAATCTGCGAGCTTTACAGCGACGTAAAAGGAATATACACGGCAAATCCGGCCCTTGTATCCTCCGCGCGCAAGCTGCCCCGAGTTTCATATGAGGAAGTAATGGCTATGGCCGAAGCAGGAACTGAAGTGCGCCAGCTGCGCGCCGTGGTCTATGCAAAAAAACATAAAATACCGCTCGTACTTCGGTCCTCATTTGACAGCGAACCGGGAACTTGGGTGGGGGATTTTAAGCATACCGGCAAAAGCCCTGAAGTCACCGCGCCACCTGCATCTTTGCAAAAGACAGACATTCAATTTGAAGCTAGTGGGGGGGTAAGATGTCTCTCCATACGCAAACACGAAAAGAGCGCTGAAATAACACTTATCGGTTCAAAACTGAACAACCGCAAAATAAAAAAAGCCGTCCTTAGCGCCGCGCTTACAAATGGCTGCCGCCTTACGCGAGCCGCTTATTTTCCAGGCAAAGCGGTATTGCTTACGGATACGCAACATGGAGAAAAGCTTTTAAAAGTCCTTCACAAGGTTTTTATAGGCTGTTGACTTTCTTTTGAGTAAAGCATAAAATCACCTATATGACACGCATCATCAATTCAGTTATTACGCTTTTATGGCTGACAGCCACCTGTTTTATAGGCTACCTGGCCTATATCGTTACCCAAACCGAGCGCAACCCGCAGACGCTATGGGGATGGTTATTCCTTTGCTCACTCACCTTTATCTCCGCCTCATGGCTTACCTATAACATTCTCTATACACGCACCCGGCAATGAGTTTTGATCTTATCGTAAAGGGCGGCAGGACCGTTTTGAATAAGCACACGGTTTTTTGCGATATCTTCGTTAAAAACGGAAAGATCGCCCTGATAAAAAAACCTTCCAAAACCACAAATACTTCGAGCCGGATAATTGACGCACGCGGACTATTGGTGTTGCCAGGCATAATAGATGCGCACGCCCATTTTCACCTACGCCTTGGCCCTGGGCGTTATACAGCAGACGATTTCACTACCGGCTCGGCCGCCGCCGCCTGTGGCGGGATTACAACTTTCATAGACTATACCGGACAAGGCCCTGGTAAAAGCCTGATTAAAGGTCTGAAGGACCGCGTTAAAGAAGCGGCCGGCCACACCTACACGGATTTTTCTTTTCACTGCATGCTGACCGGCTGGGAAAAGCTGGAAAAACCGGCAAGGCAAATGGCCGAAATTATTAAAGCCGGGGTGCCCACATTTAAGATGTTCACCGCCTACGGCGCGCGCGGCCTGATGGCAAGCGACGCAGCGCTTTTTTCCGCTTTAAAAGCGGCCGGTAAACTTGGAGCGCTTATTTGCGTGCACGCGGAGAACGGCCATATTATTGATTTGCTCACCGAAAGATATGCGGGGCATAAAGGCATATCAGCCTTACCGCTGTCACACCCCGCCTCTACAGAAACCGAGGCAGTATACCGGGTTTCAGCGCTGGCAGCCTCGTCTGGGGCGCCGGTATATTTTGTGCATCTTTCCGCCGGAGGCTCGGCCAATATAGTCAGGACCGCCCGAACGCTGGGGTTTAAAGTGATGGGGGAAACCTGTCCGCAATATTTAGCCCTGAACCACCTCCGCTTTAAAGGCAAAGACGGGCATCTGTATTCCTGCTGCCCGCCGCTGCGGACCCGCGCGGATAACGCGGCGCTCTGGCGCGCCGCAGCAGCAGGTGAGCTGCAGGTAATAGCCACCGACAACTGCACTTTTACCCGCGCCCAAAAAAATGCCTGGGGGGGGGATATAAGAAAACTGCCGATGGGGCTGCCGGGAGCGCAGACGTTACTGGCAACGGCTTATACCTTAGGGGTGAAGGCCGGTCATATCAAGATTGAAAGACTCGTTGAAATGCTTTGTGAAAACCCGGCCAGGATAATGGGGCTTTACCCGCGCAAGGGCGTAATAAAGCTTGGCGCCGACGCTGACTTTGCGATAATAGACCCGCAAGCCTCCCGCAAAGTGGATTGGCGGACCATGAGCCACAACACAGATTATTCGCCTTGGCAAGGCATGAAACTCTACGGTTTTCCCAAATACACGATTTTGAGGGGAGAAGTAATAGCGCAGGATGGCAAGCTCACCAACCCTAAAAACCCTATCGGCCAATTCCAGCGCCGAACAAAACCGGAAATACTATAGCTTCGGGTTCGGGGTCCTGTCCGGGGTTTGGTTCCGCAAACACGAGGTCGGCCACACAGTGGCCGCCTCTCGACACTCAGCCTTCGCGCTTACGCAAGCTCAGGCTTCCGTGACGGTTTGCTCCACCAAATCCCCGGCCACCCCTCCATTTTTATTCATCATTGCATTTTTTTAATTGATAGGTTATTAACCCGACCATTCAAGATACAGCGGAACCACCCACCCGGTTATTTTCCAAAAAAAGATTTGCCGTTATACGGTTTAAAATATAGAATTAAGGTGGAAGTATTTGGGCACCCTTGGGTGTGTTTAGGAGATAAAATGCCGCTGGACCTTAGCAACTTTAAAAAAGCCGTAGACTCGCTGGACCGCGCCCTAAAAGTGGCTACCGGGCGGATAAATGCCGGCCAGGAGGAAGTAATCCGCGCCGGCGTCATACAAAATTTTGAATTCACCTACGAGCTTTGCTGGAAATTCATTAAAAGGTGGCTTGAACTTAACGCCGGCGGCGCTAACGTGGACGGTTGCACCAGGAAGGAGCTTTTCAGGTTGGCCGCGGAAAGCCGCCTTATCACCGAAGTTGAAAACTGGTTTAAATATCATTCCGCCCGAAACGAGACCGCCCACACCTATGACCCAGCCAAAGCCTCTGAAATTTATGCGCTTGCCGCGCCCTTTGCCGCGGATGCCCGCAAATTGCTGCAAGTTCTTGAACAACGCAATGATTAAGGCAACCCCGGAGCAACTGGAAACTATAGCCCACATTATCTCCACCCACGCTCACGACGTAGAGACGCGGGTTTTCGGTTCACGGGTGGCCGGGACTCCCAAGGACTATTCCGACCTTGACGTTGCCCTGGTTGGAGCCGCCAGATTGGACACCGCTATTATTGGCGCGATCAAAGAGGCTTTTGAGGAGTCCGACCTGCCCTTCCGCATAGATGTTCTGGACTGGAATTCCATATCCGAAGAATTTCAGAAAGTAATCCTAAAAAACTACGAAGTCCTCCCGCTCCCAAATAAAACCTGACCTGGGCCAATTCCAGCGCCGGACAAAACCGGAAATACTATATCTTTGGGTTCGTCGGGGTCCTGTCCGGGGTTTGGTTCCGCAAACACGGGGTCGGGCAACACCGTGGCCGACCACGCATAAACCGCATAGTGGTTTTGCGCGGCCTCGCCTCAGCGTTTTCGCTGCGTAAGAAAACGCCTCCGGCCTTGCGGCCCGACGCGAAGCATAATTATGCTTCGCTCTAAAAATCGGGCCTCACCTCGACACTCAGCCTTCGCGCTTACGCAAGCTCAGGCTTCCGTGACGGTTTGCTCCACCAAATCCCCGGCCACCCCTCCATTTTTATCCATTATTGCTTTTTATAAATTAATAGGTTATTACCCCGCCCATTCACGATACAGCGTAACCACCCTGTTATATTTTCCAATAAAAATTTGCCACCCGCCCCCAATTGTCGCATAATATAATCGCAATTCAGACGGCATAATTTAGGAACCCTAAAAATAACCACGAAACAAAGCAGCGTCCCATATGCCCCCTTAGGATTTCTCCGCAAAGATAATTTACTACGATTATTATAGGTTTAATGTCGGAGTTTTGGGACAGCTGCGGTGGTCGGGAGAGTCTAG
>DMES01000058.1 GCA_003450815.1 Elusimicrobiota bacterium
CTTAAGTTAGTGCCATTCGGGACAGCGACCTATTTTTCTATCTCAGGAAAATCGATAATAGATCGCTGTCCCTTGTTTCCTATGCTTGCTACAAAAGCCAACCCCGAACTGACTATAGCGCGCAAAATCGAACTTAATCCGCGTCTGGCCTGCCCCTGGCCGCGTCGGATAAAACTGGCGCATCTGCGCATGATCACGCCTGACGAACTCGAAAAATGGGTGCTTCATGACGATGAGGAGGTGATCGTCATCAATAAACCCGGTGACATCGTATGCCACCCGTCAAAGGCGGGGCCCTGGTCCAGCCTTGCTGGAGCGTTGCGAGCCCACTTGGGCCTTGCCGTGTCACACCTGATCTTCCGCCTAGATCGCGAGACAAGCGGCGTGGTGGTTTTCGCTAAAACCTCAGCCGTGGCCGGCCATCTACAAAAAGCTGTCCGTCTGCGGCGGATGGGAAAGGTATACCTTGCTATCATGACTGGCGAATTTTCGCGGTCAGTAACGGTAGACCAGCCTCTTGGCGACGACGAGAGCAGCCCTGTACTTGCAAAATCCGCCGTGCGGTCAGACGGCCAGGCAGCCGTCACGCACTTTACCCCCCTTTCCCATGGCGGCGGCTTCACGCTGGTCCGAGTAGTTACCGAAACCGGCCGCAAGCACCAGATCAGAGCACACGCCCAATGGCTGGGGAAGTGCATTGTCGGCGACAAGATATACGGCTCTGACGCGCGCTATTTTCTGGATTTCCTGGACCATGGATGGACCCCCACCCTGGCGGAGCAACTTCTTCTGCCGCGCCAGGCCCTGCACTGCTCTGAAATAGATATGCGAAAAGCTGGGATTGAGCGCGTGTTCGCCGCTCCTATGCCAGCAGATATGCGCGCCTTTTGCGCCACACGGGGCCTAATCATACCCCACGGCACATAGCCGCCGCACCCCATCCATTCCAGTTCCAACAACTTAATCTATCCTTAACCATGAAACCCGTGCCTATTTGTCGCCAGTTGCTTTAAAAAGGCTCCTGCTGCCTTTTTGGGTTTGCTTGACAATTTAATGGCCAAAATGTTGTTATGTTACAAATATCTGGCATTCGGGGGTAAAAATGAAATGTCCTAACTGCGGATTTGAAGAAACTGATGGGGCGCTGGAATGCAGTAAATGCTCGGTCATCTTCGCTAAATTGATAGCAAAACAGGAAAAGCAGGCCATAATGACAGCCTCCCAGCCGGAAATACAGGCGGCCCCATCTTACTCGACCGATTATCTTGGAGCCGCAATAAAATACGCTGTTATAGGCTGCGTATTCGCGATTCTTTTCTTAGGGGGGCGGGCTTTTATTGGCTGGTTTGGAGGCTGGTTCAAGACCGCGCAGAATAATGCCCCCGCCGCCAGGCAGGCAGCCATGCAATCCATAAACATTCCAAAAGTTAACCTGTCGCAAACAGTAGTTAACAGCGCTCTGATGAAGGAACTCTCCACCATGCAGAATGCGCAGACCCAGGCGATGATAAAAGCCGCAATATCCAACGCACAACAAAACGCAGCCGTAAGTGAGGCCGTAAAACAGTATCAATCCCAGCCGGTCGCACTTCCGGACGATAATACCCCATAAGACATCCCCCGCAGAATCATTAGCCAAACAAAACCGCCGGGAAAGCCCGGCGGTTCCGAAGGAACATTTAGATTAATTTTTCGTCCCGGATTTTAAAAAACAGCTGCCCTACCTGCCTTCGGTAAATAGGCGGCCCTGTATGTTATACAGTTCAGAACCCTCTTTTTCACGCCATATCTCGGAATAGTCGAAATGCAGCCCGTTGATCTTTATGATGGTAGTTATGTCGACCGTATTATTGTAAATTTCGTTAAGTGTTATCTCATTATTCTCATAAGAGCCCACCACCAACCCATCCTGGTCCAGAAGCTGCGTCCCCTTTTTAACGAACCGAGCCGGGTCTATATTAAGGCCGACCACTGAGCAGTCAAAATACCCGCCCTTGCGGAAAAGATAATCCGCCCCCTCCTCAAACTCCATACTCATATAGCAGTGAGCCCC
Organism: Elusimicrobiota bacterium; assembly: GCA_003450815.1. Taxonomy (GTDB): domain Bacteria; phylum Elusimicrobiota; class Elusimicrobia; order Elusimicrobiales; family UBA9959; genus UBA9634. The sequence goes on from DMES01000058.1 coordinate 2,054, forward strand.
GGAACCATGGTAAGTCCATTCTCCTTGGCCAAGCCAGCTCCCGGAGATACCGGCGCTCCCCTGTCGGACACCACCCACCACCAGCAGGTACTGCCCCGAAGGCAGGATATAGCCCGAGCCGTTGTAAACCGCCTGAACGAATTGCCCGTTGGAAGCGTAAATGAACCCTCCCCCGGTGGGGATAACTACAAACGTCTTCCCTGTGCGAGGGTCCAGTAGCACAACCGTATTCCGTGCAACCACCGACGCCTCCGGGACGACAATCTGAGCGATATCTTCACCCAATTGTGAAAGCGCCGGACCCTGCGCTCCCGCCAACATAGGCAACATAGCGAAAACAAAGAAAGCCATTATCTTTTTCATAAAACCCCTCCCATATCTTTAACTCTGAAATCAAATTTATTCTATCTCCATTTCAAAAAAACACACAGCAATCCGACACCTTTTGCCAGGAACTTTAACCAAACTTATAATGTTTCCTTACGGCTTTTTTAATGTTCCAGGTGCAATCCAAGCCTTCAGGGAAAACAACATAATCCCCGCCCCTAAAAGACACCTCTTCATTCCCGGCCTTAACGCTCACTTCGCCATCAAGAATAAGGCAGATTTCTTTTTCCGAATAATGCCATGGGAAAGAGGACACTTCTTTTGTCCATATAGGCCATGCCGAAGCCTCTTTTCTCTCGTTTTCAGTGGGTTTTCTTACTTCGATTTTCATATTTTCTCCACATTGACAATTCCAACGCCAGATGAGGGGCCGATCACCCGATACTAATATTCGGATTATATTATTGCGCGAATTATTTAAGAAAAACAAGCTTGTCCGTATCAAACCCCAATTCCCTGGCTTTTGAAACAAGCATTTTAATTGTCTCAGAAGGCATTTCCGGACTGCGGGCTAATATCCACAAGTAAGACCTGCTTGGACCGGAAACAAGCGCATACTGGTAGCCCTCCTTGTCAAGTTCGATTATGTGATAGCCGCCGTAGAAAGGCCGGAAAAAGCTGACTTTAAGGCTGCCGGTAGTTTTATCACCGGTGAAATAAGCCCTTCCTTCGGCTTCTTTCCATTTATTTTTCCTTTGGTCGAAACCTTTGTTCAGAACCTTAACACCGCCGTCATCACGCATGGAATATTCGGCGGTAACCTTAACAAGCCCGCGCTCAAAAGAATGGTCAAGCCTGGCTATCTCATGCCATGTGCCGAGATAGCGGCCCAGTTCAAAGCCGCCCACCGGATTGAGCCCTTTGGGAACGGACGCGCAAGCCGGCAGGAGCACCCCGCATATAGCTAATAAATATTTCCTCATTAAGGATATTCTATCAAACAAAACCGCCGTATCTCACGGCGGTTTCGGACCGGACATATAAATTACGCAGGCTCTAAGAGGCAGTTACCGAAGCGAACTCTGATGATCCCACATCCAGTCGGTCTCTTCCTTGGCAAACTGCTCAAACTGCGCCCCGGCGGCTTTCACTGCCTCAAGCTTTACGAGTACAGCCGAAGCATCGGCCATGGTCTTATCCATTTCCGCCTGCAGAGAGGGCCTGTTAGAATCGTTGGGCACAGCGAGCATTTGATCAATAGCCTGCTCAAGCATGATAAGCCTTTCATACTCGGCGGACAAACTGTCTTCCAAATCCTTAAGTGTTTTAAAACCGCGCTGACTAAGAACGTATACTCCTCCGGAAGGGTCATTCTCAACCCAAAGTCTGATACTCTCCTCTACCTTCGCGTCAGAGTGTCCGTCTATATCGGATATCATAATGCGGCTGCCTCCGAGTTCGAAGAAGGTCTCGCTCATACGGCTTGCGACCATATATCGCTTTTCGGCCGATTCCGGAAAGTTTGACAGCATAAGTTCCCCGGCTTCCCTGGCGATAAGGACAGCAAGATAGCGGTAGGAAAAGGGCTCCATTGCCAACGGGCTGATGTAGACTGCGGGAATATTCCGGTCAGAGGCTACGCCGCCCAGCCAGCTGTATGCACTAATCTCCCGACCGATTTCGCGCAGCTCAACCACTCCTTTGCGCGCGCGCAGCCACTTCACGAGCTTCTCAGCCGTACCCGGTTGGTCATGCATTGCCATCAGCACCGAGTCTAGCAGGCTGGACGGGGAGGCCACCATTGAGATAACAGCGACTTTGGCGACAGGCAAGGTTTGTGAGCCTGAGCTGGTATTGATAAGCGTTTCAAAAGCAGTTCCGGCGCTGGCGGTCGCAACAAAGCTCATTACGGCGGATAAGACGATCAGTCTGGTTTTCATGTGTTCTCCTGCCCTGGCAAGATTATATTTACAACTGCGCTCATGACCTGTTTCCCTACATACACTATATTGCTTTTTTCATCCCAGCGCGAGATTCTTTAGACCTTGTTTTTTCTGGGCCCAAAGGCCCACGGCCAAAAGGTCGCGGTTCCTAAAAAGCATATATTGCTTTAGCGCAATAGATTTTAAAAAGCTCTTAATACCTTTTCAATCTTTTTTTCGTGGGATTTTGGGCTGGGGCAGGCTCTTAAGCGTGAGGCTTACTATCTCGGCCATTTTTTCTTTGTTTTCCAGCCACTCGGCGTTTACCTGGCAGGTGTTCTTACTTCCCGGATATGCGCGTGTTGTCCGGTCACAGAATAAATGCAGCGTACCGGGCGTAGTCTTAAGGAAAAGCGTATCATCACAAACAAGCCCGAATATGCGTCCGGCGGAATAGACACAACACCCCCCCATCATAGCCCGGAATGAAACTTCCGGAACCATTTCCAGCGCATCCCGAAAAAACTCAAGGGTCTCCTTTGATACAGCCATAGATTTACCCTAAAATTTCATAAGTCTGCGGCCTTTTCCTGCGAAATAGGTGTTATGTCGGATTCCGTTTCCCCCTGCTAAGGGTGCTCCTGAAGCCACTTATCCGCGTCCAGGTAACCTTTGAGCGATGTGTCGGCACGAAGCAGCGCCTCGATGTCAGCGCGGCTGGTGCGTCCGCGCAGAAGTTCTTCTATCTTGATGGTTTCCCCGCTGCGGAAAGCGTAAGCGTTCTCAAAAGCCATCTTCCAGGCATTCTTGCCGTTCGCGGACTTAAGGTCGGCATTAGCTCCCCTGTCGAGCAGCAGCGACACTATCTCAGAGGATTGTGCGTGTACCGCGGCCATCAGGGGAGTAAGCCCGCCCGCGCTAGTAAGGTTAACGTCCGCGCCCTTATCCAGCAATTTTTGCACCAGTACCGCCTTGCCAGAGCCAACTGCAGCATTAAGAGCGGCGCCGTTATCAAGGTTCGTGTCCGCCCCGCGCGCGAGTAGCAGGTCTACTATCTTCGCCTGCGTTTCATCCGATCCGCCGGAGCCCTGCATCAAAGCCATAACCAGCGGAGTAAGCCCGCTCTTATCGTGCACGTTTGGGCTTATCCCGCTTTCCAATGATTTAGCTATCTTATCGGCGTCATCGCCATATCGAATCTGGTAACAGAATTCATCGGCGGCTTTCTGTGAGTTTACCTGGCCCACGGCAGCAGGGACTGGGACAGCCGCGGCAAACTGCGCAGTTTCGGCCGGCTCCTTTCCGCATGCCGCCGCTAGAAAGCAAACCCACATCAGTATAACAACCCGCAATTGAGATGATAGATTATCAACATCAGTCATAAATGCCCCCATATCTGCCCTACAAAGAGCCTAGTGTCTTTTTAAGTATAGCAGACGCCCCCCTGGAACCGCCAGCCCATGGCTATCTGTCTAAGAGATACAGGGTTTGACAGGACTAAACCGAACGAACTCCTGCTGCCTTTCCCTGTGAAATAGGTATTATGTCCCCGGATTCCCACGGGATACGGCCTTATTAAAATTACCGGTACTTACCTCATAAAGTTCTGCCAGATCACTATCAAGCATAACCCGGTGCCCCCGTATAAGGAATATCTTCTTTTCAATTATCTCCAATGAAATCAAATCTTTCATATTCCCTCCTCAATCGAGCAATAGTGTCAGGCTACTTTTGGGGTTTAAAGCCGATTATTTTTCTATGGCCGGGGTCGGGCTCCGCCGGCGGGGTCATCAGCATTTTTATGGCGTCAAAAACGCTCTTAAACTGCGCGTCGTATTTCTTTTCCAGCTCTTCAAGTTTACGAGCCAGCTCCTTATGCGTATTGAGCAACTGGCGCAATTTAACAAAAGCCCGCATTATCTGAATATTCACATGAACAGCCCTTTTGCTTTTGAGAACACTAGAAAGCATTGCCACCCCCTGTTCGGTAAAAGCATAGGGCAACCCCCTATCACCACCCCAACTTGAAATGCCAAATTGGCATTTCAAGTTTTCCCGCTCAACCACCGTCAACTGAAACATGAAGTCCTCTGGAAAACGATCCCAATTCCGTTTAACCGCCCGGTTCAAAGCGCCAGTCTCAACCATATAAAGCTCAGCCAAGTCGCGGTCCATCATTTTATGCCCGCGAATCATAAATATTTTCTTTTCTATCAACTCAAGCGGCATCAATGACTTCATAATCCCTCCTTAGTTGCACTAATAGCATAGCAGACCAACACGACAAAGGTCTGTCATGTTAAACCGGGTGGGCTATTCAGATTTATCTTAAATGGGCGGGGGCAATAACCTATTAATTCAAGAAGCGCCGGGGAATAAATGGAGGGGTGGCCGGGGGTTTGGTGGAGCAAACCGTCACGGAGGCCTGAGCTTGCGTAAGCGCGAAGGCCGAGTGTCGAGTGGCGGGCACACTGTGCCCGACCACGTGTTTGCGCAACCAACTCCCCGGACAGGCCCCCGAACCTTGCAACCCCGGCGTTACCGCATGGGCAATGGGTGTCAGCCTATTTTTCCGGTTTAAAGCCGATGATTTTTCTGTGGCCGGGGTCGGGCTCCGCCGGCGGGGCCATCAGCATTTTTATGGCGTCAAAGACGCTCTTAAACTGCGCGTCATATTTCTTTTCCAGCTCTTCAAGTTTACGAGCCAGCTCCTTATGCGTATTGAGCAACTGGCGCAGCTTAACAAAAGCCCGCATTATCTGGACATTGACCTGCCTGGCACGCTTGCTCTTAAGAACGCTTGAAAGCATTGCCACGCCCTGCTCGGTGAAAGCATACGGTAGTTGTGGCGAGTATTTGATCACAGCTAGGTGGTCACAAATTGTGACCACCTCCTTTTTTTCACCTTCGTTCAAGGCAAACATAAAATCTTCCGGGAAACTTTCCAGATTTCTTTTCACAGCCTGATTTAAAGCCTTTGTACTAACTTCATATAATTCAGCAAGGTCGCGATCAAGCATTACCCTATGCCCGCGTATCATCAGTATTTTTTGCTCTATTATCTCCAGCTGAACCAGGTGTTTCATATTTCCCCCTGTAGTCTATCTACATAGCATAGCAGACCAACACGACAAAGGTCTGTCATGTTAAACCGGGTGGGCTATTCAGATTTATCTTAAATGGGCGGGGTCAATAACCTATTTATTAAGAAAAGCGCCGGGGAATGAATGGCGGGGTGGCCGGGGAGTTGGTGGAGCAAACCTTCACGGAAGTCGCCGCTTACGTAAGCGCGGCGACTGAGTGATGAGTGGCGGGCACGGTGTTGCCTGACCACGTGTTTGCGCAACCAACTCCCCGGACAGGCCCCCGAACCTTGCAACCCCGGCGTTACCGCATGGACAATGGGTGTCAGCCTATTTTTCCGGTTTAAAGCCGATGATTTTTCTGTGGCCGGGGTCGGGCTCCGCCGGCGGGGCCATCAGCATTTTTATGGCGTCAAAGACGCTCTTAAACTGAGCGTCGTATTTCTTTTCCAGCTCTTCAAGCTTACGCTGAAGGTCAGAATGCGTCGCCAAGAATTCCCACATTCTGGTAAAAGTTCGCATTATCTGTATGTTTACATCTATCGCGCGCTCACTATTAAGGACACTTGAAAGCATAGCCACCCCATTTTCCATAAAAGCAAAAGGCATAGCGGAAGAATGTTTGAGCGGTTTGAACCGGTCGCATTTTGCGACCAGTTCTTTTTTCTCCTCTTCCGCAAGCTGAAACATGAAATCCGGCGGGAAACGTCTTAAGTTGCGCTTAACCTGCTCATTCAAACGTTTTGTTTCAACCTCATAAAGATGGGCCAGATCCCAATCAATCATAACCCTCTTGCCGCGCAATATAAATATTTTGCTTTCGATAACTTCCTGGGGGATTAAATCTTCAGACATATAACCTCCATTTACAAACGAAATCCTATAAATATCATAACAGACCAACACGACAAAGGTCTGTCATGTTAAACCGGGTGGGTTATTCAGATTTATCTTAAATTGGCGGGGTCAACAACCTATTAATTTAAAGAAGCGACGGGGAATAATTTGGAGGGGTGGCCGGGGGTTTGGTGGAGCAAACCGTCACGGAGGCCTGAGCTTGCGTAAGCGCGAAGGCCGAGTGTCGAGTGGCGGGCACGGTGTTGCCCGACCACGTGTTTGCGCAACCAACTCCCCGGACAGGCCCCCGAACCTTGCAACCCCGGCGTTACCGCATGGGCAATGGGTGTCAGCCTATTTTTCCGGTTTAAAGCCGATGATTTTTCTATGGCCGGGGTCGGGCTCCTCCGGCGGGGCCATTAACATTTTTATGGCGTCAAAGACACTCTTAAACTGCGCGTCGTATTTCTTTTCCAGCTCTTCAAGCTTACGCTGAAGGTCAGAATGAAGCGCCAAAAAGCTCCGCATTCTGCTAAAGGTCCGCATTATTTGTATATTGACGTCTATAGCACGCCGGCTGTTCAACACGCTTGACAGCATAGCCACCCCGTTTTCAGTGAAAACATACGGGAGATATTTAATATTCTGCCCCTGTTTCAAGGTGCCAATTTGGCACCTTGAAACCGTGTTCGCTTCCGCCATGGTTAGTTGAAACATAAAATCTCCTGGGAATCTTTCAATATTGCGTCTAACAGCCCTGTTAAGCGCTTTGGTTGCCACACCGTAAAGCCGTGCAAGATCATTATCCAGCATTACTTTTTTTCCACGTAACATAAATATTTTGTTTTCAACAACTTCTTGGGGAATCAAATCTTTCGCCATATTGCCTCCATATCTCATAAATAGCATAGCAGACCAACACGACAACTGTCTGTCACGTTAAAATGGGTGGGGGATTCAGATTTATCTTAAATGGGCGGGGCCAATAACCTATTAGCCGGGAAACAATTTGGAGGGGTGGCCGGGGGTTTGGTGTAGCAAACCGTCACGGAGGCCTGAGCTTGCGTAAGCGCGAAGGCCGAGTGTCGAGTGGCGGGCACACTGTGCCCGACCACGTGTTTGCGGAACCAAATTCCCGGACAGGCCCCCGAACCCTACAAGCCCGGCGTTACCTTATTATTGAGGAGCTCCACAAAAGTAAACCCGGGATGTTCTTTTAGAACATCCCGGGCTCTTTGCATCGGACCGCCAGTTCAGGGCGGACCGATTACAGCTTTATCTTTACTTCAACACCGCTCGGCAGATCCAGCTTTTTCAGTTCGTCCACCGTTTTGGAGGTCGGGCTTATAAGCTCTATCAGCCGCTTGTGAATGCGCATCTCAAACTGCTCGCGCGATTTTTTGTCCACATGCGGAGACTTGTTCACCGTGTACTTCCGAATCTTCGTCGGCAGCAGCACAGGGCCCGCAATCAGCGCCCCGGTCCGCTTCGCCGTCTCGATTATCCGCGCGGTGGATTGATCAATAAGTCGGTAGTCGTAGGAATTCAGCCGTATGCGAATTCTCTGCTCAGAGGACTTCGGTGCCTTTTCTTCTTTTTTAGCTTCGGTCATAATTAGTGGCAGGGTAGAGGGTGGAGGGGTTAGGGTAGAGTTTTAAGGAATACCTTAAACCCTATACCCTACACCCTATACCCTACACCCTAACTTCTCCCTTATTCTATAATCTCGGTGACTACACCCGCGCCCACCGTGTGCCCGCCCTCGCGTATCGCGTAGCGCAAACCTTTTTCCATCGCTATCGGCGTTATAAGCTCAACAGTAACTTCCGTGTGATCGCCAGGCATTATCATCTCGGCCCCGTCTTTCAACTGCACCGAGCCCGTAACATCCGTCGTCCGGAAATAGAACTGCGGCTTGTAGCCCTTAAAGAACGGCGTGTGCCGCCCGCCTTCATCCTTCGTCAGAATGTAGGCCTCGCCCTTAAATTTCTTGTGCGGCGTGCACGA
>DMES01000044.1:0-4986 GCA_003450815.1 Elusimicrobiota bacterium
CAATTATACTGGATGGGATAGCCTGGCACCGGCAGTCTGGGAGTTGGAGTGAATGCTGGCAGGATAAATGCGGGGGATACCAACTCCTTTGTGGGTTATCAGTCGGGTTACTCAAATACCTCGGCGGGTGGCGGCACCTTTGTGGGTAATCTGTCGGGTTACTCCAACACTACCGGAGGTGGAAATACATTCGTGGGCGATCTGGCGGGCTACTACAATACAACAGGCGTGGCCAATGCCTTTCTGGGCGGCCAGGTGGGACATGAAAACACCACGGGGGGGCTAAACTCCTTCATGGGTACCCGTACGGGCTATGGAAACACCACGGGGTCGGGCAATGTCCTTATGGGTTATTATGCTGGCTACCAGAACCAGACGGGTTCCGCCAACGCCATATTCGGTACTGAGGCCGGTTACGGCGTAGGAAGCAATTCTTTCTCAAGTTCAACGCTTGTGGGATATCGTGCCGGTTACGGCCTTACTACCGGCAGCGACAACATACTTCTTGGCTTTCAGGCGGGGGACAGTTTGACTACGGGGTCAGGGAATATAATCATTGGTTATAACCAGGACGCTCCTACGGTTTCCACTACCAACTTTTTGAACATCGGCGGAGCGATTTACGGGAACCTGTCAACAGGCAAGGTCGGCATCGGGACAATGAATCCAGTGACCAGGCTGGATGTGGCGGGTGATATTAATACCAGCACAAGATACCAGATAAACGGCAGCACAGTGCTTGTTATATTGCCCGGAACAGGCAGTTTTGGTGTGGGGGTTGATGCGGGAAAGATTAACACGCAGCCGAATAACACTTTTGTGGGTTACCAGGCCGGCTCCGGTAATCTCATTGGGAATGATAACTCTTTCCTTGGGTATCAGGCCGGTTCCAACAGCGGTAATGGCCAGCACAATGTATATATGGGGTCTCAGGCCGGTTTAAACAATACTGGCGGCGGTAATAACACATTTGTGGGTGCCCGAGCCGGCTACGGCGCAACAGGAGCTTCAGGCAGTAATAACACCTATCTGGGTGTAGAGGCCGGCTATTATGCCACCTCAGGGACTAAAAACCTATATGCGGGTTATAATGCCGGCTATAAAAACACTATAGGCAGTTTTAATGTTGCTCTTGGCGAAGAAGCTAACGGCTGGAACACGAACCTCACCGCTCCTCATACCGATAATATTTTTGTCGGGTATCTCTCTGGATATAACACATCCGGCTCTTATAACGCTATTTTGGGATCTTGGGCTGGCTATTATAACACCTCCGGAACCAACAATGTGTTTATCGGTTATAATTCGGCCCAGCGCAATGTTACTGGTTCAAACAATCTTGTTGTCGGCAGCAATGCGGCTTTTAATAATCAGTTCGGGAGTGCCAACAGCATATTCGGCGAAGAAGCCGCCAAAGGCAGCGGGACAAGTTCCTTCTCCAGTTCCACTATTATGGGGTATAAGGCCGGTTATGGCATTACTACCGGCAGTGACAATCTGTTGCTGGGTTTCCAGGCCGGAGATTCCTTAACTACCGGGAGCCGCAATATAATTATCGGCTACGACCAGGATGTCTCGTCGGTTACCACCTCCAATTTCCTGAACATCGGCGGCGCGATTTACGGAGACCTGTCAACCGGGAAAGTCGGTATCGGGACGACGAACCCGGTTACCACGCTGGATGTGAACGGGGAAATGCGCCCTGGCGTTTATACTATCACCCAAATTGCAGCCAAAGTTCCTGGAGCTCCGGGAGCCCTTATTGTATGCTCGGATTGCAGCGCCAATTATTCGGTCTGTATTTCCACAGGGACGCAAGCGGGGTCGTATGCCAATATTATGACCAGAGGTGCTTGCCAATAGCGGAAAAAGGTGACAGGCACCTTTTACATGAAGGAATGCCGCAGCGATTAAGATATGCGTTTTAGGACTGTTTTAAGATATTTTATGCGAAATTTTGTACTGGCCTTTATTATAGCCGGGCTGGCTCCGCACTTTTTCCAAACTGGTCAAAGTGCGGGGGGGAGCGTTTTTGCCGCAGAGCTTGCTGGGACTACTAAAAAGGTCCAGCGAAATACAGTCACTATGGGCGGAAAACGCTCCGCCGGCGCGACAAAGGCTATAAACGCCACTGCGGGTGAAGGCGTGATGTCCACTTCGTCCGGCCTGTCAAAGAAGGTCCGCAAAGGACATCATTCCATAAGATACTATCCGGCTACAATACTTAACCTTAGCGCCCGGACGGGATCAGCGTACGGTGAAGCCGTCCTGACCTGGACCGCTCCCGGAGCTGATGGGTTGGCGGGACGGGCGTCTGGATATAAAATAGCCTACACAACAGTTGGCGCCATAGCTTCCGAAACTGATTTTGACAGGGCCTCGGCCTATTCCCAGAGTTTTGCGCCGGTTTTGGCTGGCGCATCGGAGAGCCATGTTTTAAGCGGTCTGCCTTTTGGCGCAACAGTTTACTTTGCGGTAAAAGGGATAGAGCCTTCGGGCAACAGAGGCCACATTTCAAATTGTCCCTTTGCGTATGTGATAGCGCCCGCCAGCATAGCCGGAACGGTCGCCTACACCGGCACGCAGGGCGGAAAGCTTGTTATCGCGGTTTTTGATTCCACACAGGTTTTCACAACGGCAAACCTCATTGTTTCCACCCAGCTTGCCCGGGCGGGCGGTTACGGCATCTCCGGCATTCAGCCGGGGACCACTTTCTATGTAGTCGGATTTGTGGATGTGAACCAAAGCCTGAAAGCCGATAGCGGAGAGGACTACGGTTTTTACGGTGGAAATTCCCCTGTATCCTTTAACCTGGCTTCAGGGCAGTCCGTGCCGGGAGTTGATTTTGAACTTATCATAGCTTCTACCGCGCATCTGGGCACTGTAGCCGGCAATATTTCTTATTCCGGCGCGCAAACGGGGTTGTTGCGCATAGAGGTTTTTAATAATTCTGCTTTCTCAGGCCAGCCGGTGGCGGCTGTATCGGCGGTTTCTGCCGGCGCGTATTCGTTCAGGGTTCCGGGCGATGTGGCCTATTTCATGCGCGCGTTCGTAGACAGGAACTCTAATGCGGTTTTTGACTCAGGGGAAGCCTCGGGGTTCTACGGGCCGAAGAACCAGGGTGCGGAACCGATTTTTGTGCCAAAACAGGGAACCGCCTCCGGGAAAGATGTCGCTATTTATGACCCCGGCTGCTCCGTTGCGGGCTGCTCCGGTTTTGGAACTTCAACCATCTCGCCCTCAACAGTTACGGCCGGCGGGTTGCCCGATCTTACTGTGCAATTTATAGCGGGGCCTTCCGGAATGCAGGCTGGCGGGCTGGCCGGGTTCGGCGTGCCGTCGGGGTGGGGCGCGCTGCAGAACAACTGCCCGTCGTGCAACGCCTATGTTTCGCTGGCGGTGGCAAGCACTAATACAGTGACGATTGCTTTGGACGGGGACCCTTCCACAGCGGTTCTGGAATCACTTACAGGGCAATTCTCCGCCGTGGCAAAAGTGACCGCGGGCGCTTTGAATCCCGGCGACACCGTACAGTTCGTTATTTCAAAACTTCCGGCCCCCTGCCAGGCGCGCACAAGCGTATTTACTGTGACCACGGCCCAGAACGCTAATGTGGCGGCGCTGCCGCTTGCCTCTGGCTCGCCCGCCGTTTCGGTCCAGCCGGGTGGGGCCGTTACAATGTCTTTCTCGCCGTTAAACCTGACGCTCACGCAGTACACCACCTCCCAGGCGCTGCTGCTTTCAGGAAAGGACCTCTGCGGAGGCGTTGCGGCCGTTTCCGGTTCCACGGATGTAATTGTGTCAGGCAGGGTATACAGCTTCTCCACTGGGGCGTTCGACCCCGATTCAAATTTCCAGCTCTCCGCCTCCGCGGCGGCGGGCTTTGCCACTTCGAAGACTATAACATTCTCAGCTGGCCAGTCATCCGCGACTTTATTCGCACTAGCCGCCTCTACCGGAGCCAAGCACATTCAGGCCGAATATAGTCTGGCGGGAACGACCCGCTACGCTTATTGCGCGGTAAATGTTTTTCAGGGCAATCCTTTCTCAAATGTGAATCTGTCAAGCGGCGCGTTTACCACTAACCGGGCCTCAATGACTATCACCCCTGACGGCGATGGGGCGGGCGACATGGCTTTCATAAACTTCAACCTTGCGGACTCCGCGCTCTCATGGAAAGTGCAGATCTCTTCCAGCTCCTTCGACTCCGGCGGGACGGCTATATGGCAGTCAATGGGGTCAGGCAGCGCTCTGCCGGGTAAAGTTGCCTGGGACGGCAGGATAAACCTGGGTTCCGAATCCGGGCGTACTGTCCCATCAGGCATCTATTATGTGCTTATTTCAGCGGGAGGCGCGTCAACCGACACCCTCAGGATAAATGTAATTGTGAACCAGGTTTCAGGCCAGGTGACGGATCCGGGCATTACTCCCGCCGTGCCTGTGCCGGATGTAAAAGTGCAGGCTTTCGGGCCTGTATCGGGCCAGGTTGTTACAGATGCGGCCGGGCGGTATCTGATGTCGGGGCTTTCCATTGGAACATACACCTTTACATTTTCAAAGGGGCAGTATCTCTCCGTTTCTACCAGGACCGTAGTGGCGGGCACAAGCACCGTTCTTAATGTTCCGCTTTTGCGCGCGCCTATACTTGAGGTTATACCCACTCTCCAGCCCGGGGCCACGCAGCCGTATGAACAATGGGGCGAGCTCTCGGTATATACCACCGGCTGGGCCAAGAGTTTTGTTCAGCCTATAAGGCTTCAGGCCGGGACTACCACTTTTGATGACGGCGGGCAGTGGAATTCCTCGCTGCAGCAGTTTGTAACGCGCACGCGCTTCCGCTTTGAAGTAACGCTTGATACCTATACTGTCGCCGCGCAGCTGGCCGGGTATTTCCCGTCGTCAAGCACCGCATATGTCGGTCCCGAAGGGCTTGAGCTGACCCTGCCGCAACTGAACAGGCGGGGAAATCTCTCGGGGGCCATCTCC